>CAYTNO010000209.1:0-4435 GCA_964439125.1 uncultured Woeseiaceae bacterium
GGGACTGGGCAATCTCTCGCTCGTTGCCCTTGCCCCGGATAGGTTCGGCGAGATACGCGGAATCTATAGGTGTCATCGGCTCAGGCCCGGCCAGCTTGTCCTTTGCCTATCAGATGGCGCGCCGCGGTTATGACGTCACGATGTACGAGAAACACGAATTCCCCGGCGGAATGTTACGTCGCGCCATACCTGATTACCGCCTGCCCCGAGAAGTTCTGGATGCGGAGGTCGAGCGTGTGCTCGAAATGAATATTTCGCTGATTCGAAATATTGATGTTCGCAGTTCTGTTGATCTTGAGAAGTTGCGTGATAAACATACGCTGATATTCCTGGGTCTCGGTGCCCAGGCTGGGAGCGATCTCGGCATTCCGGGCGAAAAAGGTCCGGGAGTAATGTCGGGCATCGACTATCTGCAGCAACGAAAACAACACATCAAATCGCAATACGGAAAACGGGTGCTTGTTATCGGTGGCGGCAATACAGCGATCGACGCGGCAAGAAGTGCACGGCGAGATGGCGCTTTGGTGACACTGCTATATCGGCGCAGCGAGACGGAAATGCCGGCGGCAGCACATGAAGTGGAGGATGCCAGACGCGAGGGTGTCGAATTCCGATTCCTTGTATCGCCGGTTCGAGTTGTTCGCGAGGGCAGCAAAATTCAACAACTCCACGTTCAGGAAATGCGTCTCGCAGAGGCCGACGAACAGGGGCGCCGTCGCCCGGTTCCCATTCCCGGGCGTGTTCAGGAATTAGCGGTAGATACGGTGATCGTTGCAGTGGCTCAGGCGCCAGACTGGCAGAGCATGGGCGTGCTGCCTGGTAATCAGGAGTGGTTGCATACAAGGGAGGACGGCAAGCTCGACGAGAACATCTGGGCAGGCGGTGACGACAGGGGGCCGAGCATTGCCAGTAAGGCTATTGCCCAGGGGCGTCTTGCTGCAGAGTCGGCGCACGCTGAGCTTCGCGGCCAGGAAAATCCGCGTGCAAGCAGCGCGAAGAATGCGGTCCGCAGCGGTGCGGTCAAGACAGACTTCTATTGTGAGCAAGAGCGGGCTGAAGGGCGTCGTAGATCCCAAGAGGAGTGGCTCTCAGATCCGGAATCGGAAATTGACCAGACTATTAGCTATGAGCAGGCCTGTCAGGAGGCAAGCAGATGTATGTCCTGTGGCCTGTGTTTCGACTGTCAGCAGTGCTTCATGTATTGCAACAAGGCCGGCTTCACGCGCATCGATGAAACACGTCCGGGTAACTACTTTGTATTAGCGCTCGACGCTTGTGAGGGCTGCGGTAAATGCATCGAAGTTTGCCCGTGTGCTTATCTTGAGGCTCGTGACGAATGACGGGAATCCCGACCAGGGCACTAGCCGATATAAGCGATCGCCAGGCCGTTTATCAGGATGTGCATGAGATTGTCGATGATGATGACGAGCCAGCCGGCCATCCACACTGGCGTATCCGGATGAAACCCGGTTTTGGAACATTCGGACCAGGGCGCGCTGCCTGGCCATGGCCGATTTTTCAGCCATGCAACATGACGCGCCAGGTGCCAGCGATCAATGACGAAATGCGTTCCGCCTATGACAGCAAGCGTGTAGACATTCTGCGTGATGAAAAGAAACGGCAAGATGTAAAAGGCGCAGTGCACGAGCGCGGCGAACGAGCGTTTTGTTTTCTCGAGAGCCATCCACTCGCTTTGCAGCAAGTAATCGCCAACGGCGTGGGCGACTAGCTGATCGACAGTAAACATTGAAGACTCATAAGAATATTAAGGTGAACCGTGGCCAAGCGAACGCATAATGCCACAAGTAAAGTCGACGGCGGGAATATCGCGTCGCGTCCTTGCCAGGCACAAGAAGCCGAAGCCCTGCTGCATGTGGGGGAGCCACTGCTCGCCTATAACGTCATCAAGCAAGCTCTATCCGACCAGCCAGGCAATATCCGCTTGCGTCAGCTAAAGGGGCTGGCGCTGGCGCGCAGTGGCGCGGTACGACGCGCAAACGAAGAGCTGGCATCGCTGCGTGACGAAGGTTTAACGGACGGTGAAACCCTGGGCTTGCTTGCAAGAACGCACAAAGACCTTGCACTTGCAGCTGCTGATAAAGAAAGCCGCGAACAGCACCTTGGGGCGGCGTTCGAGATCTATGCCGCCGGATACAACGAGTCCAGACGGTGTGGCGCAGTCGCTGATGCGTATTACACCGGCATCAACGCGGCGACGATGTCTTTCCTGCGCGACCGTATCGAGCAGGCTCACGAGATTGCCGCGGATGTGGAAGACCTTTGTCAGATAGCGATTTCGGAGAGTAGCGAGGGTGCCGAGGCGTACTGGCCACAGGCAACTCTCGCGGAGGCGGCGTTAATTCTCGGTAACGAGCGGGTCGCCCGTGAGCGCTATGCTGTTGCGACGACCCTGGCCGGTAACTGCTATGGGGATTTGAGTTCGACCCGGCACCAGGCCCGGTTACTGCTCGAGCACCGGGGCGCAAGTACCGCGTGGCTGGATGACGTCATGCGAATGCCACCGGTGCTGGTATACACCGGACACATGATCGACGCGCCCGGACGCTGGCAGCAGCGGTTTCCGCCGCAGATGGAAAGCGAAGTGCGCGCAAGCATCCTCGCCAAACTGCAACACCTTAAGCCCGTGGCTGCGTATGGTTCGGCTGCCTGCGGGGCGGACATCCTTTGCCTGGAATGCATGCTGGAGTTGGGTGGCGAACTGCATATTGTGCTGCCATTCCCGGCCGAACAGTTTCGTAGCGTGAGCGTGGACTTCCCTCCCGACGGTCATTGGGGAGCGCGCTTCGAGCATCTACTGCAATGTGCCAATGAAGTACTTGTCATCGGTGAGCGGCCACCGCCGGGCGGGACGTCTACATTTGAATATGCCAACCTCATCATGACCGGGCTCGCACGCCTGCGGGCGCAAATGCTCGACACCGATTTGCAGGGGCTTGCTGTCTGGGATGGTACAGGGGTCAGTGGCGAAGGCGGGACCGGCTCGCTGGTGTCAATGTGGCAGAGTTCCGATGTGCCGCTGCAACATATTGAACTTACTGCTGCTCCTGTACACGACATTGAAGCGGGTGCTGCGGAAAACACCACCGACCTGCCGACAATAGACGAAAGACAATGGGCGTTCGACTACAAGATTAAGGCGATGCTGTTCGCTGACGCCGTCGGGTATTCGCGCTTAACTGAAGATCAGATTCCCTTGTTCATCGAGCACTACGTCGGCACCGTCGCCGAGTTTAACGAACGGATCGGCTGCAAGGCCTTACACATTGAGACGGCCGGCGACGGCATGTACATGGTGTTTGATGATCCCGGCGCGGCAGCGCATTACGCGCTCGGTCTGAGTGAGCTCATCAACAGTTACGACTGGCAAAGCCTGGGTCTGCCGGACGATATGAGTGCGCGCATTGGCCTGCATTGCGGACCGGTTTTCATTGGCACCGATCCGATCACGGACATGCCGTTATACAGCGGTATTCACACTAACCGAACAGCCCGCATCGAGCCCATCACGCCACCCGGTCAGGTCTATGCCAGCAGCGCCTTTGCCGCAGTCGCGGCAGCGCGTGGCAGCGAGGGGCTTCGCTTCAGCTATATCGGTCGCACCCAGCTCGCCAAGCACTACGGTGCGTTGCCTCTCTACCACGTCAAGCGCAGTGAACCCCAGGCACTTTGTTCGGAAGCACGTCGGGTCGTCGAAGAGAAAACTCACTGCTAGAATGATCGGCTCCGCTCAATGTCAATATATCGGGCGGAAAGGCTGCCCGCGTTGTATCCCCAGCCGGATTTCTCACAGTGAAAAGGGAAAACCAGGTCGAACCAATCTCTCAGTTTTCACGCTCAAAAATGCGTTTCGACGCCAATGATGGTCATTCAATAGGTAAAATCACGTAGAACACATTCGACTTTGGTTATGGTCTACCTGGGCACTGTGAATCACAATGTGACTGGCAGCAAGCAGGGGACTCTCCGAGCTAAACGCGCTTTGTAAACCCCGCTTGTTTGTGCCTGAGGATTGGGCTTTGAGCGGAAGAAGAACGCCAGGATCTGGCGACCGGATATCGGATTTCAGCGCCGGCCGAACCGACCTACTCGATTGCCTGTGGAAGGCGCAAAACGAACACGGCTACATCAGGCGCGAAGATATTGCAGCCTGCAGTCGCGCGCTGGATATTTCCGCCATTGAGGTTGAAGGCGTCATCTCCTTCTACCACTTTTTCACGCGAAGGCCGGCCGGCAAGAACACAATCTATCTGAACCGGAGCATCGTCTCTGAATGCAAAGGTTTCGACAGAGTCAAAGATGCCTTCGAGGCGGCCACGGGCGCGACGCTTAACGGGGTCGATCCCAGTGGTCAGTTTGGTCTGTTTGAGACGGCCTGCATCGGGCTCAGTGACCTGGAGCCGGCCGCGCTGATCGA
>CAYTNO010000210.1:0-2132 GCA_964439125.1 uncultured Woeseiaceae bacterium
GAGGAGCCGTTGCGCCCCGAAGACGCCTATCGCTACGTCCTTACCGACACAGGAACAGCCATAGAGGTCGACTGGGCGATTGAAGATGGCTACTACCTGTATCGCAACAAACTCGGCTTTGAGAGCAACACAGCCTCTGTTGTGCTGGGCGAGCCCAAGCTGCCCGAAGGTCTGCCGCACGAAGACGAATTCTTCGGCAAGCAGCAGATTTATCGCGAGCATTTCTATGTGAATGTTCCTTACACGATTACGGGCGATCGTCCCGAATCGATCGAGTTCGTTGTAAAGAGCCAGGGCTGTGCCGACCTTGGTCTGTGTTATCCGCCGCAAACGTGGACTGAGACCGTCGAACTGCGGCAAGCCGCCGATAAGCCGAAGCTCGATTTCGGCAGCGTCGGTGCGCTCGGCGGGAGTGAGTTCCTGCCCGTCGATGACGCGTTCGAACCTATTGTGATTCCGGTCGACGGTAATACCGTCGATGTCACCTGGCGGATCGCCTCAGGTTATTACCTCTATAAAGACAAGATCTCCGTCAAGACCTCTGCGAGTAACGTCCAGCTTGGCCAGCTCGACCTGCCGAAAGGCAAACTCAAGTTCGACGAGTTCTTTGGTGAATCCGAGGTTTACGTCGAAGACGTTTTCGCGCGGCTGCCACTGGCACGTGCAACACCCGAGGCAATGGAGCTCGAGCTCGAAGTTACTTATCAGGGCTGCGCCGAAGGCGGATTGTGCTACCCACCTACAACACGCGTCATATCTACATCGTTGCCGGAAGCAAGCGCAGTCACCGACCTGTCCTCGCTACCGCGGCGCGACGAACCCATATCTGAGCAAGGTAAGCTCGCGCAGCTGATTATCGACGGCAGTCTCTGGGCGGTTATTGCAACATTTTTCGGGCTTGGCCTGTTGCTGGCATTCACACCATGTGTACTGCCGATGATTCCCATTCTGACATCGATCATCGCCGGCGAGGGCGACAAGACCAGTCCGATGCGCGGCTTCACATTGGCATTTAGCTATGTCATGGGCATGGCGTTGATCTACACCGCCGCGGGAATCGCGGCGGCAGCGGCCGGCGCTCAATTGCAAGCGACGTTCAACCAGCCGTGGATACTAATCGTATTCTCGGGATTCTTCGTATTACTCGCACTTGCCATGTTTGGCGGCTACGACCTGCAAATGCCGAGCAGTATTCAGAGCCGACTCGCATCGGTTAGTGGCAATCAGAAAAGCGGCACGACCATCGGTGCTTTTGTCATGGGCGCATTGTCCGCTCTCATCGTTACGGCGTGTGTCGCGCCTGCGTTGATAGCAGCGCTAACAGTCATGGCCCAAACAGGTGACATGGTTCGTGGCGGTGCCGCTCTGTTTGCGATGAGCCTCGGCATGGGTGCACCACTTCTTCTCGTCGGCGCTGCACAAGGTCACTTGTTGCCGAAGGCCGGCGGCTGGATGGTCGCCGTCAAGTCGGCGTTCGGCTTCATGCTGCTCGGCCTCGCGATCTGGATGCTGTCACGCATCTTGCCGGGTAGCGTCACGTTGGCACTTTGGGCCCTGCTCATTTTCATGTCGGGCGTCTTCCTTGGTGGGCTAACGACCCTCGGCCCCGAGTCCAGCGCTACCCAGAAGCTCGGCAAGGGCTTTGGCCTTCTCGCGATTATTTACGGGCTATTGCTGCTGCTTGGCTCGCTCACGGGCGGTAGCAATCCGCTGAAGCCGCTCTCGAGCCTGAATTTTGGCGGCGCGGGCGTTGCAGTTACCGAACAACAGCACATTAAGTTCCAACGCATCAAGACCGTCGATGATCTCGATCGCGAGATCGCAGCCGCGGCCAGCCAGGGCAAGACCGCCATGCTCGATTTCTACGCGGACTGGTGCGTATCCTGCAAGGAAATGGAGGAATACACGTTCACGGACGCCGGCGTGCAGGCAGCGTTGGCAAATACTGTGTTGCTGCAAGCGGACGTCACCGCAAACGACGAGGCCGACCAGACCCTGTTGCAACGCTTTGGCGTCTTCGGACCGCCGACAATTATTTTCTTTGGTACGGATGGCCAGCAACGCCACGGCTATGAGGTCGTGGGTTACATGAAGGCAGTGGACTTTACCGACCACCTGCAACAGGCATTTAG
>CAYTNO010000210.1:2232-4431 GCA_964439125.1 uncultured Woeseiaceae bacterium
TTCGCGATGGGGTTTATCGCGCTCATGGCTGGCGTGCTTTTTTATGCCGCCAGAATTCCTCTCCAGGCACCAGCCGCTGTCTCCCCGATAGTGGAGCCGGTTGTCGAGCAGTCCCAGCAAACCGTCCGCCCGGCTTTCAAGCTTCCTGACATCGAAGGTACTGAACGCGACTTTTCAGAGTGGAGCGGCAAGCATCGTTTACTCAATTTCTGGGCGACCTGGTGCGCTCCCTGTCGACGTGAGATACCGCTGCTAAAGGCGTTCCAGGACGAACGTGGCGATGACGGGTTCCAAATCATCGGTATTGCCGTGGACTTTCCGGAAGATGTTGCCAAGTATGCCGAATCTGCTGAATTCAACTACCCGATACTCGTTGGTCAGGAAGATGCAATGGCGATTGCAGAAACGTCCGGCGTCGATTTCATCGGCATGCCGTTTACGATGATTGTCGCAGCCGATGGCGAGTTGCTTAACTCTCACATGGGCGAAATTCACCAGGAAGATCTCGATCACATCGTCAAAGTTCTAACGATGCTCGACAACGGAGAGATCGACACGGACAGCGCGCGTAAAGGGCTCGATTTCCTGTAATGCAGAAATTACGAACGACGATTATTCTCGGCTGCTTTTGCGCGCCCTCTCCTACTTACTCGCTCACAGATTAGCTTAGCCCGGTCGCCCATCAATTCGCGGCCGTGTAAGAACCGGCCAGTACCGCCAAAGGAACACGACAAACGCCAACGTCCACAAGACACCGGAGACGATCATCGCCTCTTGATAAGCACCTGGCACGACTAACGCGGCCAGTATGCGGACGACAGCAGACAGCTGCAGCAGAACGAATGCACCTACCTCGGCGAGTCCGGCGACCAGCGGTCGCCCTGAGTGACCCAGAGCGCTGCGCATCATCATGGCCATCATCAATGATGCGATAGTGCCGATAGTCAGCGCATGAATAGCAGCACCGGCGGGGACCATCGATTGCAATTCCAGCGCCCTCAACGCCAGCGAAATGGGCAGCCATGCGTAGGCGACGGGCAGCATCCAAAGCAATGGATTGCCACGGGCACGAAACGGCTGCCAGAGTAACAACCGGACAGCCTGCCCTACTGCTGCAACAACAAAGACAATGAGCCACGCGATGTGTGGAAAAGCTATCCACGGTTTCACAACACCGGCGACGAGAATGGCGAGCAACGCGCCGACCGAAACAAATTCCACACTTCTGATGTGGCGAGGACTCGCCCCCTCCACGGCATTGCCGATAAACGCCGGTATCACACGACCACCAACGATGGCGATCAGGATTGAGATTACGTCAAGCGCTGCCGTCATCGAGACACGTCCGAACTCGAGCGGCAATGAACCCGAACTCGCTAGGTGGTAGCCCACATTTGCCAATGTCAGAACGCTGAGTACGGCAAGGACTTTGTAGTTTCTTGTGTTCCTGCTAGCCCAGATTGGAATCGCAACCGCGATACCCAATGCCGGCAGAAAAAAAACGTCGATTAAGGCGGCAACATTCGCGGGTCCGGTCAGCATCAGTACGCGTGCGAGCAGCCACAAGGTGGCAAGACCACCAAGCAGTGCACCGGTCGGTGTCGGCCTTCCCGTCCAGTTGCGCACTGCCGTCAACAAGAATCCGGCGATGACTGCAGCCGCAAAGCCGAAGATCATTTCATGGCTGTGCCAGGCGATGCCCTGCAAGTAGTTGCCTGCCAGATCAGCGCCAGCGTATGACACGAGCCACGCCGGAACGGCGACGATCGCGAACACCGCCGCGAACAAATAGAACGGACGAAAGCCGAGTGCCAATAGCGCCACCGCCCTTGGTTTACTTTTCTGCTGCGTAGTATTCATATGGCCTTATACACGATAGCCACTCAATATTTGCGCGAAAGTCACTAAAAAAGGTTAGAATTGCCGCCATCTTCGGGAAACTGGTCAATTTCGACGGACAATGTCTAACTTCCTGCTACTCAATGGCCCCAATCTCAACCTGCTCGGCTCGCGCGAGCCCGAGGTCTACGGGGCCACGCGTCTCGAGGACATCGAGGCAAACTGCATAGACGTTGCCAAAGAGCTTGGTCATTCGATCGAGTGCTTCCAGAGTAATGCCGAACACGAGCTTATCGACCGGGTTCAACAAGCCGCACGGGAAAACGTCGAATTTATCATCCTGAACCCGGGTGGCTTTAC
>CAYTNO010000211.1:0-4417 GCA_964439125.1 uncultured Woeseiaceae bacterium
TTTATGCGTCACGGCGTTTTTCGCTTCGAGCAGAGTACAAAAGTTACGTCGTCTTTACGAGCCGTGACGACAACGAGGAAGTAGACGAATGGAAATTAGGTTTCGCGTTCTTTTTCTGATCATCGCGTTAGTAACGATGTCAGGTTGCGCAGCCACGAAGAACCTGTTCGGGTTCGGCCAGGAGGAGGCGCCGCCGCCATCTGCCGAGCCTCCCGGTCAGGTTATCGATCCTGAAGTGGAGCGTCGTGAGATCAAAGAACCGAAGATCGACCGCGAGGACTTCGAGGTCGGCGGGTTTATCGGCGTCATGAGCATCGAGGATTTTGGCACCAGCACCGTCTACGGCGCGCGCATTGCTTATCACGTGACCGAAGGGTTTTTTGTCGAAGGTACCGTGGGACAGAGCGAGGGCGGCTTGACCAGCTTCGAGCAATTGTCCGGTGGAGCGCGCCTGATCGACAACGACGAGCGCACGTTCACTTACTACAACCTAAATGTTGGTTACAACATTCTTCCCGGTGAGGGCTTCATCGGTGAAGGCCATGCCTATAACACGAATTTTTACCTGATTGCCGGTTTGGGGTCGACAACGTTTGCTGGTGACGATCGCTTCACAGTTAACTTTGGAGCAGGCTACCGCTTCCTGTTTACGGATTCTGTCGCTTTTCATGTCGATTTCCGCGATCACTTGCTGGACATCGACATCATCGGCGAGGAGAAGACAGTCCACAATCTGGAAGCTCATCTCGGCGTCACGGTGTTCTTCTGAGGATGAGTTCACGGTTCAGCTTGCGCCCTGGCGATAAAGTAGGGATATGAATATGAAGATCAGTGCGTTCAATCGTTTTGTGTTGTTGGCCATCGCAATGGTCGCTGTGTCTGGCTGCAGCAATATCGAACCCTGGGTGAAGCCCTATGAGCGCGACAGGCTTGCCGACCCGATTATGGCGCTGGACACTGATCCGGTATCCAGTGCTTACATTCAGCACGTATACGAGGCCCGCGAAGGTGCTCGTGGCGGTGAAGGCGCTGCCGGCGGCGGCTGCGGTTGCAACTAGGGCGATCGGTATCAGCCAATGAAATATTCTCGCGCTATAGTCGTTACGATCCTGGCATTGATGGCCGGCGTTGGCACGGCGCAAGCGGGCGTATTACCCGAAGATCGCGCGGACGTTTTGTATCACCTTTATGACGGTGGCGGTGTTGAGATCGACGGGCCGTCTGTCCTGGTTCGCAAACAAGTGGGCAAGAGCACGTCCTTCGTTGGCAATTACTACGTTGACATGATCAGTTCTGCATCCATCGACGTTATTACATCTGCCAGTCCATACAAAGAAGAACGCACCCAGTGGTCGCTTGGCATGGACTACTTGCGTGGCAACACGACAATGCGCGTCGGCTATACGAGCAGTGAAGAGTCGGATTTCGATGCCAAGACCTACACCTTTTCTGTCAGTCAGGACATGTTCGGCGACATGACTACGCTAACCCTGAGCTACGCGCTCGGTGATGATTTGGTTGGTCGCTCCGATGATCCTGCATTTGAGCGTGAGAATGATCGCCAGCAATACGGCGTCGGCCTTACGCAGATCCTTACGCGCAATCTAATCGCAACACTGAATTTCGAGACCATCACCGACGAGGGTTTTCTCAATAATCCCTATCGCTCGGTGCGTTACTTCGACACAGGTTCGGCCCTTGGCTACAGCTACGAACCCGAGTTGTATCCCAATACGCGTACGAGCAATGCTGTCGGCCTCAGGGCCAAGTACTTTTTGCCGTACCGGGCTGCACTGGAAGGTGAGTACCGTTTTTTCACAGATACCTGGGACATCGACTCTCATACGTTGTCAGTGAGCTATACGCATCCGATGGGACCGTGGGTATTCTTGGCTAAGTTCCGTTACCACGATCAAACCGGTGCGCATTTTTACCAGGATATCTTTTCGCGCTCAGAGGCGACCAATTTCCGTGGTCGAGACAAGGAACTTAGCGCCTTGACCAGCACTACCTTCAAGCTCGGTGCGAGCTACGAGTTCATTAACGACGTTGAGGGCTGGGGCTTCATCAAGAAGGGTACAGTCAATGTGTCGTATTCGGCGCTTACGGTCGACTACGACGAATTTAGTGACCTGAGTACATCAGCTTTGCTTGGTGAGGAGCCGTTGTACGAGCTTGATGCCGATATTTTCCAGGTGTTTTTCTCCATCTGGTATTAAGTGGGAGCGGCTTTAGCGCGTTCGGTTGGTGGTAACATCAGAGGCCATGATTCTCATACTCATTCTCATAGTCGCGCTGGCCGCGGCAGTCGTCGTCTTCCTCTACAACCGCCTTGTTCGCAGTCGCAATCGCGTGGACAACGCCTGGAGCGACATCGATGTGCAGCTGCAACGCCGCCACGACCTGATTCCCAATCTCGTAAAGGCCGTAGACCAGTACGCAAGTTACGAGAAGGCAACACTCGAAGCTGTAACAGAATTACGGGCGGAAGCGATGCGGGCGACGGACGTTCGTGACCGCGGCGAGGCAGAGGAGCAGCTCAGCACGGGCGTGACAAAGCTCATCGCTGTTGCCGAAAACTACCCTGACCTCAAAGCGAACGAAAATTTCCTGAATTTGCAGAGCGAACTCGCCGAAACCGAGAATTACCTGCAATTCGCAAGGCGTTATTACAACGGTTCAGTTCGGGATTTCAATACTCTGACGGAAACGGTGCCAAGTAACCTGGTCGCGGCCACTTTCGATTTCTCAGGCCGTAGATTTTTTCAGAAAGCATCTGACGATGTCGCCAATGTGCCGCTCGTCAAGTTCGGCTCTGTTGAATGAGGCGGATTGCCGCTTTCCTGTTGTTGTTTGTGGCGTTTGCCGCATCTGCAGACGAGCGCATTCTCGAATTTCGCAGCGACATTCGTATCTTGCAGGACGGCTGGATCGAGGTTAACGAAACCATTCGCGTGCGCGCCGAGGGAAAACGGATTCGGCGCGGTATCTATCGGGATTTTCCCACCGAGTACTACGACAAACTCGGCAATCGGTATGAGGTCGATTTTCGCCCTCTTGCCGTACTGCGCAACGGCGCGCGCGAAGATTTCCACACGCAAAAAGAGCGCAACGGGCAGCGCGTCTACTTCGGTAGTTCAAACCGGTATATCGAAAGTGGCGAGCACACTTATGTGTTTCGCTATAAGGCGAGCCGTATGCTTGGCTTCTTTGCGGAGCATGACGAGCTCTACTGGAATGTGACAGGTTTCGATTGGGCGTTTCCGATAGATTCAGCCAGCGCTACGGTTTCGTTCGCGTTCGATGTGCCTGCCAGCGAAATTTCGCATGAAGCGTACACGGGGTCGTACGGTGCCTCGGAACGCAACTACACTTCCGGCGTTGATGGTTCAAGTCATGTTTCCTTCAGGGCGAGTGGCCCGCTGTCTGCGGTTAACGGCTTGACGTTGGTCGTCGGTTGGCCCAAGGGCTTCGTCGAAGAACCAACGAAGATCGAGCGTGCCGGCTGGTTGCTCAAGGACAATCTGAACCTGCTCATCGCGCTGGCGGGACTCATCGTTCTGCTTATCTACTACGTTCCGGTATGGCTGCGTTTCGGCAGAGATCCCGAAGAGGGAGTATTGGTGACCCGATATGAGCCGCCGAAGGGTTTTTCACCTGCCTCGCTGCGATTCATTCGACAAATGTATTACGACGATGAGGTCATGACTGCTGCTGTTGTTAATCTCGCGGTCAAGGGCTATCTGAATATCGATATGAGTGAAGGCTCTGGCGGCTTTCTTGGCATCGGTAAAGAGGCGGATGAGTATTCGCTGGTAAAAGCGGATGCCAGAACGTACGCACCGTCGTTGGCGCCAGGGGAAAAAGAACTCTACGAAGGACTTTTCGCGGAGGGCGACTTGGTCGTACTGGAAAATGAGAATCACAAGTTGTTGGGTGAGGCCAAGAGTGCGCATCGTGATTCGCTAAAGAAAGACTACAAGCAGCATTACTTCCGTATCAACGGTCTTCTGAATATTCCTGCGATAGTCATTGTCATCGTTGCGACTGTAACTGCGTTAAGCATTGGGCCATCGGGTCCGGTTGTTTTTGCCATCGTCGCGATGATCGTCACCATGGTGTTTTTTGCAATCGTCATGAAACGGCCGACTCTGCGTGGTCGACAGCTGTTGGACGAAATGCTCGGTTTCAAAGACTATCTTGAGATCGCAGAAAAAGACGAGATGAACCTGCGCAACCCGCCCGAGAAGACACCGCAACTATTTGAAACCTACCTGCCATACGCGCTGGCGCTGGGCGTCGATCAATTGTGGGCCGAGAAATTTTCGGAAGTCCTTGCATCGAGTCGTCAAGCCGATGGCACAGCGTACAGCCCGGCCTGGTACGGCGGCACATGGAACAGCCGCAGTCTGAATTC
>CAYTNO010000212.1:0-4407 GCA_964439125.1 uncultured Woeseiaceae bacterium
TGATGCGTGCATGGGAGCTTCAGCATCGGGTTCTGGCTTCAGAGTGTGTGACGCAGCACACGATGTTCCGCAAGGAAACCAGGTGGCCGGGTTACTACTATCGCGGCGATCATATGAAACTCGACGATAAAGACTGGCATTGCTTCACCTTGTCCCAGTACGACAAGGAGTCTGGTAACTGGGAAATGGAGAAAGCGCCTGTCTATCATATCGTCGACTAAGGGCCGCTATTGCTAATCGCGCAGATCAGCGATACCCATATTCTGGCCTCGGCATCGGATGCACCCGCAGCGCAGCTGCGGGCCGATTGCCTGCGGCGCTGTATTGCCGACATCAACCAGCAACATCCCGACGCAGTGATCTTTACCGGCGATACGGTGCAGCACGGCCAGCCTGAAGAGTACGCGCGCCTGCGCGAGTTGCTCACCTCGTTGCAAGCGCCGCTCTACCTGATTCCGGGTAATCGCGATGACAACGAAGCAATGCGTGCGGCATTCAATGACAAAACCTACCTGCCTGACAGCGGCGATTTTCTTCATTACACGGTAGAGGACTATCCTCTGCGCCTGGTCGCGCTCGACTCGACGTCGTCCGGCGAGCGCAAGGGCGTCTTTTGCCCGGAGCGACAGGCCTGGCTAGATGCGGTGCTGAGCGAACAGCCGAACCGGCCGACGCTGCTTTTCATCCACCATCCGCCTTTCGACGTCGACGACCATTATGTTGGCGGCTACCGCAAAGCCGAGGAAGCCACTGCGCTCACCAAGCTCGTGAGCCGCCACTCGCAGGTGGACGGGATGCTCTGTGGACACGTTCACTGTCCCGGTAAGCACGACTGGGCCGGGACAATTGCCAGCCTCATGCCGAGCGTCGCCGTGGATCTGCGCAAAGGTATCGACGAGACCGCGGCCAGGGAGCAGCCCATATACATGCTGCACCGCTTTTCAGAAAAAACTGGCCTCGTCAGCGAAGCGAGGATGGTAGAAGCCGGATTGTCTTAGCTACTTACTTGGCAATGGTTAATTCGATTTTTCCGACTTGATCGATGCTGCCTGTGATGACATCTCCAGGC
Source organism: uncultured Woeseiaceae bacterium (assembly GCA_964439125.1). Classification (GTDB taxonomy): domain Bacteria; phylum Pseudomonadota; class Gammaproteobacteria; order Steroidobacterales; family Woeseiaceae; genus UBA1847. The sequence goes on from CAYTNO010000212.1 coordinate 1,070, forward strand.
TCAACCGGGCCAACACCCGCTGGTGTTCCGGTGTACAGCAAGTCACCCGGTTGCAGGTGGTAGTACTTTGACAAATCGGCGATTAGTTCAGGAACGCTCCAGATGAGGTCGCTGACATCGCCAGATTGCCTTTGCTCCCCGTTGACTGACAAGCGTATGTCTCCAGCCTGGATGTGTCCGGATTCACCCACCGTGACAATTTCGGATATCACAGCTGAGTTTTCAAAGTTCTTGGCAAGATCCCAGGGACGGCCTTTGTCGCGAGCTTTGAATTGAAGATCCCGGCGAGTCATGTCCAGACCGCAGGCATAGCCGAAGATGGCCTCGTTGGCGTCCTCTTCTGTAACGCAGAAAACGGGCTTTCCCAGGGCTACGACAAGCTCCATCTCATGATGGAGGTTGTTGGTTCCCGGTGCGTACGGCACGGTGGCCCCGGAAGCGACGATACTGGACGCGCTTTTGATGAAATAGAAAGGTTCCTCCCGGTCAATGGCCATACCCATTTCTTCGGCGTGCGCTTCATAGTTGCGAGCCACGCAAAAAATGCGGTTTACCGGGAATTGCAGGTCGGTTCCCTTGACGGGAACCGTCGGTGAAGGCGGCGCCGAAAATACTAACGTCGAAGGACCACTATTCACTGTTGTTTTTCCTATGGCGGTTTTCAGAATTTTCGATCATCAATGCGGGAAACACCAGAGATCTACTTCAACGGCGGAACCGACCAGCCCTCGGGTAGCGTACCCTGGTCAAAAATGATTTCCCGATGCCCGCTCCACGTTGCAATAATCGCTTCGGGCGTGCCAATACCGGCAGCTCTTGGGTCCCCGGTCGGACCGAACCAATGGTTCTGTGGCGCGCCGGTTGTTCTGGCCCTCATGCCGCAATAAGTGGTGCCGTTTACCGTGGCGCCGAGAACCTTGTTCTGAAATTCGACGTTCGCGCTGACGACGGCTGCCGTCAGGTGGTGTGATATTTTTTCCAAAAGGTTCAGTACCGTGCCAAGTTCGTTGTCGTTGTAGCTCGCTATGATTTGGAACGGGCCGAAAAGCTCAGTTGTCAGCAGGTCGAAGTGACCGTTACTGAGTTGTGACAGCGGTGCTCGGATAGCAGTGGGCTCGTAGGCACCGTAGCAATTGGGAATCTTGTGGCTGGTCAGTGGCGCGCCGCCAAACAAGAGCTCTGTCCCGGTAACGCTCAGCACGGCGTCTATGTGTGACTGTATTTGTTTGTTCGTCCAGGACAGGACAGGTCCAACAGTCAGGTCACCGAGATTGCGCCTGCTTGCGAGTGTTTCCAGTTTCGGCAACAGGTCATCTACCCAGTTCTCATGAACGAACAAGATGCTTTGAGCGGAACACTTTTGCCCGGCAGCGTTGTAGGCGTCTTCATCTGATTGCCAGGCAACGTAGTCGGCCCATCGCTCGTCAAAATCGGGACCGATAATCTTCCAGTCAAAACCTGCATCTTCGAGTCGAACTCGACCGTTAACGGTAGCAGACACTCTCTCTGCTACCGAGCTGGATCCCGTGAACTGGACCATTCGCACTCTGTCGGACGCGGAGCTGATCAGTTCGCCCATGCGCTCGCCGCGGCAGTGTATGAGGTCGATATCGTTCGGGTCGAGGCCACAGTGAATGAGCAGCCTCAAAAATTGCTCGAAGACCACGCTGACCTTCGAATCGACCTTAACCAAAGGGCGGTTGCCCATGAACAACGCACCCATTGCTTGCAAGGCCGGTATTTCCAGAGGGAAGTTGAAAGGCGCGACTATGACCACGGGGCCAAATGGCCAGCGGTAGCCGCGAGACTCCTGGCCCGTGTGGTCGCCCGGGTTGGAGAATCCCCTCCCCAGGAAGCGCACTCCGTCGCCCGCGAAGTTTTCCAGGAAGACACGGGTGACGACGACTTCATTCAGGCACTGTTGCCAGCTCTTTGGCATGACTCGCTGAGTGAGTTTCACGAAAAAAGACTCAACGTCCGGCGTGGCAAGCAGCGCGGCCGCTTTCGCACAGACGCGGCCGAGATGGACGTAGCGATCCACGTTTTTCATCGGGTTATGCAGGCCGGTTTTCGGGCAAACGGCAAGACCGTCCAGAAACGGCGTCATATTGCTTGTGTCAGGTACATCAAGAAACCGGCCGCCGTTCAAAGGGTCAACGATGTCGTCACGAATACTCGACTCGGATATCCATTTGCCGCCAACGAGGTTCTGAACGTGTCCCGGGGACTGCGTCGTCATGCCCTCGAAAGGATCAACGGTCGCAAAATCGGCATAGCTATTCGTCACTATTATCTCCGTATCAAAGTCTTTCGATCATGCATATGTGCGATCCTATCACTGGTCTTTGCTATCGTACTGAAATGAGTCTTATGAAATCGCGATTACTATTAAGCCGAATAATGTCGGGCAGCCTTGTGCTGCAGATATCTATTGGTCTGGTCGCCGGTATCGCCCTGTCGCTGGTCGCGCCGGATGCCGCAAAGGCATCGATGCTTCTCGGTACCCTGTTCGTCCAGGCGCTCAAAGCCGTGGCGCCGATTCTCGTTTTGGTCCTGGTCGCGTCTGCGATCGCGAATCGCCGCGCCAGCCACACGTCGCAGTTGCGGCCTATCGTCTTGATGTACCTCGCAGGCACAGTGGCAGCAGCACTATTGGCCGTGACCATGAGCAGCCTGTTTCCGACGACGCTGGCGTTACAGATGACCGGCGTAGACGCGCATGCGCCGCAGGGCATTACCGAGGTTCTCGGCGGTCTATTGCAAAAACTCGTCGACAACCCGGTTAGCGCGATTCAGGACGGCAACTTCATCGGAATTCTTGTCTGGGGTGTGTTGCTAGGTATCTTCCTGCACCACGCCGCCGACTCCACGCGGCAGATGCTTGCCGATATCGCAGATGCCGTAACGCACATCGTGCGTATCGTTATTCGTCTTGCACCGATCGGAATTTTCGGACTTGTCGCCGGCAACCTCGCGGAGTCCGGGTTTTCGGCGCTCGGAGGTTACGCACGCATTCTGACCGTCTTGCTTGGCTGCATGGTAATCATGGCCTTGCTCATTAACCCGTTACTCGTTTGGATCAAGACGCGCAGGAACCCGTACCCGATCGTGTTCACGGCACTCAGGGAAAGCGGCGTTACTGCATTCTTCACTCGCAGCTCGGCAGCAAATATTCCGGTCAACCTCGCGCTGTGCGAGCGCCTCGATCTGGAAAAGGATACCTATGCGGTATCCATACCGCTGGGCGCCACAATCAACATGGGTGGAGCCGCCATTACAATCACGGTGCTGACTCTTGCTGCGGCGCATACGCTGGGCGTCAGTGTGGATCTGCCCAC
>CAYTNO010000213.1:0-4407 GCA_964439125.1 uncultured Woeseiaceae bacterium
GATCAACACAAACGCGAAAGCCGGCGATCTGCGGGAAGTAGCCCTGGCTGCCCCCGGCACCGCGATACCCTGCCTCCATAGCTTGCCGGAACTCGGCGCCCGATATTGTCATGTAGCGCAGGAACGAAGAGAAGCCGAAGGTTCTGCCGATATCCTCAAACGTAATGTCGTCAGCGATGAAATCGTCGATGCGCAGCGTGCCACTATTAATGAAAGCGAAATCAGCCGCCGGCGTCCCAAAAGCCGTGAGCATCTGGTCGACGATGAAATTTCCCCATGCTGTTTCCTGCGAGCGAGTTGTTTCTTCCGTGGCGTCCAGCGGAAACGCCGCCTCTCCCACCTTCGCCTCAAGAAATGGGTACAACTCGAGTAAGCGAGCGCGCCATTTCTGGTTTATTCGCTCGTAGTCAGCGTCTAACGCGACGCCCTCGCCGAGGTTCAGCATGTGGACGTCAATGTGTCCAACACCTGCGTCGAAATTGACGTCGATACGCCAGATCGCCCTGGCGTTGGAGGCGCCTTTCATTACGGCTGCAGAAGATTCAGTTTGTTCGCTAAATTCGGGCTCGTGATCGTGGCCACCAACAACGAATGCCAATGTCGGGTGATTCTCTCTGAGTTTCGCGACTTGCCGGTCTGTCGCCATGTACAAGTGCGTCAGCCCGATAATCAGATCGACACCCTGCGATTCAAAGCTTTCGATAACGCGCTCCGCCACACCCAGGTAGTTCCTGTCGATTGGTACGTAGTCCCGATCATTGCCGCCATCGTCAACATGCGACGTCAGTGAGAAAATCCCGATGGTTTTGCCGTCATGATCGAAGATAAAAGTCGATTGCAGCATTGCATCCGCAGCAGCATCACCGGTTTTGAAGCGGTAGTTATCGCCGAGCCAGTCGAATTTGGATTCGTGCAGCGCGTTGATAAGGTGCTCTGGCGTGCGCCGGTCGAATTCATGATTGCCCGCCACAAAATACACCGGTGCGAGCGCGTCGATATAATTGAGCGCCTCGACCATCTGCAGACCATTCCATAACTGGCTCTCGAGTGACGGATAAAGCAGGTCGCCGCCGTGCAGCACGCGCACTTCCCTACCCTCTGCCTGGGCTTCCCGAATCATCGTAACGACGCGGCTAAACCCACCGAGCTTGCCGTCTTCGACGGCACCGACTCGATAGGTGTCATTCAGGTGTATAAAGGTAAGCCCTGTGGTTTTCTCTGCAGTAAACTCAGGGCTCGCGGCGCAGGCCGTTAATAATAACGAGACTGCTACCAATGGGATTGCTATGAAAAAATTCCGACTAATTCTAATCACTGCTTTTGTGTTCCTTTGTTCAGCGTGCTCGACCACAACCGGTGTGCACGTTCCGGAGAGAGACTTGGGTTTGCTTTGGGTCAATCATGCGGCTGAGTACGAGGCAATTACCAGGCAGGCGTACCAAACCGCAACGAATGCGCTACCGGAGTTTATCGAAAACTCGTCATGGAGTGCACAACCTGGCCAGGTAGATGCAGATAACTTACCCACGGCGGTCGTTCTCGACGTCGATGAAACCGTAATGAGTAACGCCAGATTTCAGATCGCGTTCGAGCGGCCATTCTCCGACCACAAACTTGAAACGTGGAATGACGAGCACATTACAGATCCTGTTCCCGGCGTTGTGGAGTTTGTAACGGCGGCCCAGGCGGCAGGTGTGGAGGTCTTTTTCAGCACCAACCGGCCTTGCAGACCGGTCGACGCCAGTGTTGATCCCTGCCCACAGAAACACGCGACAATTCGGGATATTGGTGAACTCGGCATCGAAACCGATGCGGCACACGTTCTTTTGTCTGAAGAAAACGGCTGGGATCGCGCGAAGATCGGCCGACGCATGCACATTGCGAAAACCCATCGAATCATTATGCTGTTCGGTGACGACCTCGGTGATTTCGTACCGTGCGTTCGCACGAAGCTGTACGGGCCTTGCACCGAACCGGCAACCGAAGCGAGCCGGTCGGGGCTGGCTCGGGAGTACTCAAAGTATTGGGGTAATGGCTGGTACATAATGCCTGGCCCGATGCACGGCTCCTGGACGTCTGTTCTGTAGATCACACGGTGCTTTTGGCGACGAAAAAGCGTACTCTTAAAGGTCGAAAAATTCGGTAACACCTTGAAAAGAAAAAGAACTCGCTGTCGACGACAGTGAATCAAGCGCGAGGTTAGTCATGGCAAAAGTTAAGTGTGGTCTGATTCAAATGGGGCTCAAAGGCGACGGCTCGATGGAGCCAATCGAAATCCGTGACCGGATGATCGAAGCCCATATTCCGTATATCGAAGATGCCGCGGCCCAGGGTGTACAGGTGCTCTGTTTTCAGGAAGTTTTTACGCAGCCCTATTTCTGCCCGAGCCAGGATAGAAAATGGTATGCGGCGGCTGAGAGCATCCCCGACGGCTACACCACGAAGCTGATGATGGAGTATGCGAAGAAACACAGCATGGTCATCGTCGTTCCTATATACGAAGAAACCATGCCGGGCGTTTACTACAACACGGCCGCTGTTATCGATGCCGATGGATCGTATCTCGGCAAGTATCGCAAGACTCATATTCCACAGGTTGATCCCGGTTTTTACGAGAAATTCTTCTTTAAACCTGGCGACTCAGGGTGGCCGGTTTTTGATACGGCCTACCTCAAACTCGGCGTGTATATTTGCTATGACCGTCACTTCCCTGAAGGCTGGCGCGCATTGGCACTGAATGGTGCCGAGTACATCGTCAACCCATCGGCAACCGTCGCTGGACTCAGCAAGTACCTGTGGGAGCTCGAGCAACCAGCGTCAGCCGCAGCCAACGGCGTTTTTATCGGCGCGATCAATCGTGTGGGTAGCGAGGAACCGTGGGCGTCATCGCACAACATGGGCGAGTTCTACGGCTCGAGCTATATCGTTAATCCACGCGGCGAAATCGAGGCGCAGGCCAGCTATGGCGACGACGAACTGCTGGTGCACGAGATCGATCTCGAGATGGTGCGTGAGGTTCGCAACACGTGGCAGTTCTTCCGTGACCGCCGGCCAGAGACTTACGGTCCGCTAACGGATGGCTGATTCAGTCAGCACTCTTCGCAGCGTCGGCGAGCACATCGAGCTCGACGTTGGCGACGATATCGCCAACAGCCCACGCTACAACGAAGATATCGCGCCGACTCGGGCATCGCAGCGAACATGGACGCGCTGGAATGTTGCTTCGCTGTGGGTGGGCATGGCCATCTGCGTGCCAACGTATACGTTGGGTGGAATACTCACCGCGGGCTTTGGCCTATCCGTCAGCGAGGCGCTGTGGACGATTCTTGTTGCGAACGTTATCGTTTTGATTCCCTTGACGCTTAACGCTTATCCAGGAACTCGTTACGGCATTCCGTGCCCGGTCGTAATGCGCGCGTCATTCGGCATCATTGGTTCGAACGTCCCGTCGTTGATACGCGCGGTCGTCGCTTGCGGTTGGTTCGGGATACAGACGTTATTTGGCGGAATAGCGATTGACATACTGTTCGACACTTTGATTCCGAGCTGGGCTGCGCTCGGAGAAGTCGGCGTTGTTATTGGTTTTTTCATTTTCTGGGTTGCGAACATTGCGGTCGTGATCAGGGGGTCGGAGTCAATTAAGCACCTGGAAGCCCTCGCAGCGCCGCTGTTGCTTGTCGTCGCCATCGGCTTACTGGTATGGGCAATGCCCAAGATTTCGATCAGTGAGTTGCTCGCTGTTCCCGCGACCCGGCCCGAGGGTTCATCTTTCATCAAAATCGGCATGAGCGCGCTGACCGCAATGGTGGGATTCTGGGCGACGCTGTCCTTGAATATTCCGGATTTCAGTCGCTTTGCAAGAACCCAGCGCTCGCAAGTCATCGGACAAATTATCGGCCTGCCGCTGACAATGCTTCTGTTCGCCGGGCTCGGGGTCGTGTTGACTGCAGCGTCTTTCACTTTGGTCGGCGAAACCATCTCGGAGCCGATTTCGCTGATCGGCAAGATTGACAGCCCCGTGTGGGTTGTCCTCGCGATGCTAATGATCATCCTCGCCACTATATCGACGAACACGGCCGCGAACATCGTCTCCCCGACCAACGTATTTCAGAATATTGCGCCGAAGCACATCAATGAAAACAAAGGTGTCATTCTGACCGGCATTATCGGCATCGTGTTGATGAGCTGGGAGTTGTTGAAGAGACTCGGCTGGCTGGACACTGATGTCAGCATCGAAAGCCTCTATACCAACTGGTTGCTGGGGTACTCAAGCCTGCTCGGCCCCATTGCCGGTATCATGATCGTCGACTATTTTCTGATCAAGAATCAGTCCTATGACTTGCTTGCCTTGTATCAGGATGACGCCGGCTATCCGGCATGGAACAAAGCGGGCTTTACTGCGTTCTT
>CAYTNO010000214.1:0-4397 GCA_964439125.1 uncultured Woeseiaceae bacterium
GCAGTGAGCCCTACCCGAAGCTGCTCGAGTACACCAAGCGAGTCTGGTACGCCCATGGCATCCATCACCCCGCATCGAATGACAAGATGCTACCTGGCTTCACTTCGAAGGATCTCGCCAATCTGGTCTCGATGAGCGACGCATCGGAGCTGCCGCTTGACGACGGTCAGACCGTCGACGAACTCCTTGCACAGTTGGAGGGGCCCATATTCGATCCCGATGTCGCCGCCAAGAAGGTGACACTCGACCCGGACGTGGACCAGGTCATCAACTCCGCCAGCAATTACTACCGCGACGTAACGGCCGACGAAGTTGCCGCGTTCTACGCCGCCAAGACCGACGAGGATCCGTCTCGTCCTGTCTCGTGGGGACTCAACTCACAACTGGCCCGTGAAGATGGCGAGCTCGTCGAGCGGACCTGGTACGTCGACGGCATGTACGGCCCGGCCATCGAGCAAATCGCGCAGTGGCTCGAAAAGGCATCCGGAGTAGCCGAGAACGAGTTGCAAAAGGACTGGGTCGATAAGCTCGTCAAGTACTACAGGAGTGGCGACCTGAAAGACTATGACGATTACAACATTGCCTGGGTTGCAGACACGGAGTCCCGAGTCGACGCAGTCAATGGGTTTACTGAAGTCTATGGCGACCCGCTCGGCTACCGTGGCTCCTGGGAGTCCGTCGTTTCGATTCGTGACCTGGTCGCAACCGAACGTATCGCGACCATAGGCGCAAATGCACAGTGGTTCGAGGACAACTCGCCGATCATGGGCGCTCACAAGAAAAAAGACGTCGTCGGCATTTCGGCCAAGGTCATCACAGTCGTCATGGAGGGCGGCGACCTGACGCACAGTGGGACGATCGGCATTAACCTCCCCAACGCCAACTGGATTCGCAGTCAGCACGGATCCAAATCCGTAACCCTGGGTAACCTGATGGAGGCTTACGATCTTGCAAGCGCTGCGAGTGGTCTGAGCGACGAGTTTGCCTACTCGGATGAGGAACGTGCACGGAATAAAGAATACGGCAGTTTGCGGTCGTTGCTGCACGTAGATATGCACGAAGTGATTGGCCACGCGTCCGGCACCATCAATCCCGGCGTTGGCACCCCGAAGGAAACGTTGAAGAGTTACGCATCTGCTCTCGAGGAAGCGCGAGCTGATCTCATCGCCGACTACTACATTATGGATCCGAAGCTCGTGGAACTCGGCCTCATGCCTTCTCTTGATCTGGGCAAGGTCGCCTACGACAGTACGATTCGCAATGGACTGCAATTGCAACTGCGCCGGGTCAGGCTGGGGGACGATATCGAGGAAGCGCATATGCGCAACCGCCAGTTGATCGCGGCGTGGGCCATGGAGATGGGTCGCGAGGACAATGTCATCGAAAGGGTCGAGCGTGATGGCAAGACCTATTTCATGATCAACGACTACCAGGCATTGCGCGAGATCTTCGGCAAGCAGCTCAGGGAAATTCAACGCATCAAGTCAGAGGGCGACTTCGAGGCCGGCAAGGCCTTGATCGAAACCTATGCCGTTAAGGTGGACCGTGAGATGCACGAAGAGGTTCTTGCCCGTATTGAACCGCTGGATATACCTGCATACCGAGGCTTCATACAGCCTCGAATCACGGCGATCGAGGAAGACGGTGAAATCGTTGACGTAAAGATTGAACCGGCAGGGGGTTTTGTCGAGTGGATGCTGGAGTCGGAGAAGAGATACAGCTTCCTTCCGGTGTACAACTAGAATTCGTGTCGGCACTGACTCAGGTCAGCATCGCTCGTTCCTGAACGGCCGCTATTGGTGAAAGCAAACGTTCAGAACTTGTCCCTCGACAATTCGCTGTTGAGTGTCGCTATACACCCGAATCGAGACATTGGGCTAAACTAGCCCTGAAGGGCTGCTAAAGACCCTAAGCGGATATTGGAGGATCACCATGAAGAAGTTAGTCGCAACATCGATCTCAACGCTTTTACTATTATCGCCACTTGCCTTCGCGGGGGTGGTGATGGATCTGGTGACCATGAATGCGTCCGGGCTGGAGACGGATCGGACGAGAATCTACGCTCAGGGGGAAATGATCCGTATGGATGAAGTTAGCGGCGACGAAGCCGCTGGCTCAATGATTTTTCTTGGCAACGAGTTTCTGTACGTAGACCACCAGGATAAAAGCTACATTGTCATGGACGAAGCCATGCTTGACGAAGTGTCGACAAAGATCAGTGACGCAATGAAGCAGATGGAGGCACAGCTTGCGAGTATGCCGCCGGAACAGCGAGCCATGATGGAACAGATGATGAAAGGCCAGATGCAGGGCATGACCGCGCAACAAGCCCCTTCACCTTCCGCCCCCAGGGTTGAGGCTAAGGGCAGCGGCGAGTGGAAGTCCTACAACTGCCGGCAATACGCGGTCTATGAGGGTGCCGAGAAGGTCCAGGACATCTGCGCCGCGCAGTTGGACGACGTTGATGGTGCCGATGATGCCATCGAAACGTTTCGCAATATGGCCGCGTACATGACGAAGATGACCGAGTCGATGCCCATGGGATCCGACGACCGCATCAACCCGGGCGAACTAATGGACGAGATCGACGGATTCCCGGTACACACGATCGACTACGAGAATGGCGCGGTCGTGGGAGAAACGTCGCTGGACTCGGTCACTGAACGGGATCTTGACGAGGGGATGTTCGCAGCGCCCGAAGGTTACCGGAGGCAGGACCCGTTTGGCTCGCCTTAGTTCTGCTCCGCATTGAAGGGCACCTTGTAAGTGTCGCGAGAGCGCGTCACGAGGTATCAAATGAGCAAGAAAATACTGACTTTGGCCGTACTGATTCTTGCTTCTCACGCCGGTGCTTCAGCGTTGTTCGAAGACGATACTGTCCTCGAGGTTAATCTCGCCGGCCCGCTGAGTTCACTGGTCGACAAGAAAGAGAGGCGCGCGGAGATGCCCTTCATTCTGCGCGTTAACGATGTCGACCATTCAATCAAGCTGCGGGTACGTGGCAATAGCCGTATCAAGTTGTGCAACTTTCCGCCACTGCGAATTCGGTTTTCATCAGACGATACTGGCGAATCGATATTTGCAAGTCAGGACAAGCTGAAGCTTGTAACTCATTGCCGGCTGCGTGATTCGAATCAAACCAATACGTTGGAGGAATATGCTGCCTACCGTATTTTTAATCTCATCTCTGATGTTGGCTACAAGGTGCGTTTGCTGCACATCACTTACACCGATACGGATGGGCGCAGTAAGGACAATTCGTTCGACCGCTATGGGTTCCTGATCGAGTCGGCGTCCGAATTGGCAGGCAGAGTTGGAGGTCAGGCCGCTCATGTAGCTGGAGTAACGCTTAGTTCGCTTGACGAACATCAGGCAGCCACTGTCTTCATCTTCCAATACCTTATCGCTAATTCCGATTGGTCTTTGGTCACTGCCGTCGGAGATGACACCTGCTGCCACAATGGTGATCTATTCGATATCGGATCAAATCGGTACTACGTGCCTTATGACTTTGATCTTTCTGGTCTAGTAAATTCTCGCTATGCCAGGAAAAATCCATTGCTTCGAAAAGCTAATGTGAGGCGGAGACGATATGGTGGCCACTGTATTTCCGCTGAAGCTCTAAGGGGGGCACTTGCTGCCATCAAGGCGCGAAGAGTCGACATTCTGGATGTAATTAGACAAGGATCAGGGCTCTCTCAGAAGGATATTGAAGAAACGGTAGAGTATCTCGGCAAGTTCTTCGTCCAGGCAGAAGATGAAGACAAGCTCCTACAGACGTTTGAAGATAGGTGCATCTCTTAACGTTCGATTCTGAATAAAAATCTTAGTCTGTCGTTTGCAGACTGGCCTGCAAAACCTCGAGCTCACTCCAGCGTTCAACGCGTATTTCCAGTTGCTCTTCTGCATCAGCAAGCTTGCGCAATGCCTCCTGAACCGTTTTCGAATCTTGTGAGTAGAATTTGGGCTCTGAAATTTCTTGCTGCACAGCCGCTATTGACGCTTCCAGATTTTCTATTTCTTCCGGCAAATGGTCGAGCTCGCGTTGATCCTTGTAGCTTAGTTTGGTTTTCTTTCGCTGCTTGCGACGTTCGGCCGCGGCGCGTTTTCGTTCTTCGGCCTCGAAAGGGTTGTCGGCCTCAGCCAGGTGTTTACCCTGACGCAACCAGTCGCTGTAGCCGCCGACATATTCCTGAATGCGACCGTCGTCTTCAAATACCACCGTACTCGTGACGACGTTGTCCAGAAAATCACGGTCATGAGAGACGACTATTAACGTGCCGCCGTACTCACACAACCTCTCTTCAAGAACCTCGAGTGTTTCGATATCCAGATCGTTCGTCGGCTCATCGAGAACCAGCAGGTTGGCGGGTCGCGTAAACAGCTTCGCCAGAATG
>CAYTNO010000215.1:0-4382 GCA_964439125.1 uncultured Woeseiaceae bacterium
ATTCTTGAGCAACTGGTTCTACCTCGTTTTTTGCAAAATCCTGTACCATCGAACGAAGCATTTCATGTTCTTCAGTAAAAAATAATTTATCCATCTATTTTCCTATATTAAAGTATAATAATTTTATCTACCAGCGTATTGCTGCCGAAGCCCAAGTGAATCCGGCACCAAATGCCTCGAGCAGAAGCAGATGTCCGCGTTGAATTCGACCATCTCTCACGGCCGTATCCAGCGCCAGGGGGATCGATGCACTCGAAGTATTGGCCTGCTCGTCCACGGTAACAACGACACGATCCATCGGCATATCCAGCTTCCTCGCTGCCGCTGAAATTATGCGCAGATTAGCCTGATGAGGAATTAGCCAGTCCAGTTCGTGCTTGTCGATACCATTCTTTGCCAAGGTTTCTTTGGCGATCGACCCCAGCGCCGCGACGGCACGTTTAAATACGGCATTGCCGTTCATGTGAATAAACGCTTTTTCATGCCTCACCGTGTCGTAACCCAGTGCAATTCCGGCCGGCACGTGCAACAGCTCCTCGTACTGACCATCGGCATGCATGTGCGTGGAAATGATGCCCTGCTCTTCACTAGCGGTGAGCACGACACCACCGGCGCCGTCACCGAAAAGAACCGCTGTACCCCGGTCTTCCCAATTGACGAGCCTGGAGAGAGCCTCACTGCCGATGACTAGCGCCGTGGTGGCTCCGCCGGTTCGGATAAGGCGGTCGGCCAGATCCAGTGCGTAGATAAACCCCGAACACGCTGCCTGCACGTCGAATGCCGGCGATCCCTTTATGCCCAAACGCCTTTGGATGATGCAGGCTGTGCTCGGAAACACCTTGTCAGGCGTGGTCGTGCCTACGATGATCAGGTCGACATCCGCCGCCTCGATTCCAGCCATCTCAATGGCTTTCTCGGCCGCGGCAATTCCCATGTCGGAACAGGTTTCACCTTCGGCGGCGATATGGCGGCGACAAATACCGGTGCGCTCGCGAATCCACTCGTCCGATGTCTCGATCGTATTCTCGAGATCTTTGTTGGTTACGACTTTTTCAGGCAGGTAGCCTCCTGTGCCGGCGATTCTTGAGTAGGTCATGGATTGGCTCTCTGGCTGAATCAGCGCTGCATAAACGCTGCAATTTCACGCAAAGTCGGATAGTCAAAAATATCACTGATGTCGAGTTTGCCCGGATAGCGTTCGTCGACGGCAAGGACGATTTCGGTCAACGTCAGCGAACTGATGCCCACTTCAAAAAGGTCATCGTCGGGCCCGATAGTACGATCTTTCGAGAATTCGCGGCAAATAAGCTCCAACTCAGCGACAAGCGGATCGGCGTCTGTCGGTTCTTCGGAGCCCTCAGGCGCCATTTTCCTGACAACTTCGTCAAATTCACCGTCGAGATAGGAACTTAGCAAAGCCGCGCGTTGCACCTTGCCGCTGGTTGTCTTGGGCACTTTGGCAATCGGAATGACGTGGTCCACTTCCAGCCCCGTATGTTCACCGATACGGCCGCGTACCTCATCGACGAGCGGCTTGAACGCGTCTATATCACGGCGGTACAGCACAAACACGAGCAATTCCTCAGTTTGGCTGCCTTGCGTCTTGGTGCCGCCGACCACGACCTTACCCAGATCGAGGCCCTCGGCACCTGCAGCGATTTCCTCGATATCGTGCGGATAGTAGTTCTGGCCGTTGACGATAATGATGTCCTTCGATCGGCCGGTAATAACAAGTTCGCCGTCCACGATCACACCGCAGTCGCCGGTGCGGAGCCAGCCGTCTTCGGAAAATATTTCCCTGGTAGCCGTCTCATCGCCGTAGATTTTCTCGGTAATACTGCCGCCTAGCAGCTGAATGTTACCGACCTTACCGTCGTCGAGAGCCTCGTCGTTGTCGTCCACAATGCGTATTTCGACGTCCCGAATCGCATGGCCGACTTTGACGAAGCTGATTGCATCGTCATCGTCCGGATTCGCAGCCTGGTATGCCTCACCAATGCGCAGCGAATGCCTGTGCACAACAATTCGTGACATTTCGTCCCCAAGACTCGGGAAAGACACACCAACAGTCGCTTCGGCCAGCCCATAAACCGGCAGCATCGTGTTGCGCTTCAGCCCACTCGGCGCCAACGCGTCCAGGAATTCATGGCACAACGAATAAGATATCGGCTCTGCCCCATTGAGAATCAGTTTGATGCAACTCAGATCGACGTCAGGCAGTCCCTTACGCTCGAAAAGCTTTAGAAAATGCTTGTAGCCGAAATTCGGCGAACACAACTGCGTAGCGCGTAATTCGTTGGCCTTGATCATCCATAGCAGTGGCCGCCGCACGAAAACACTCGTGTCCATAACTGCCTGATTCATACCTGCCTGCATCACGGCGATATGGAAGCCTATGAGCCCCATGTCATGCGTTAGCGGCATCCAGCTCAGGCTAATGTCATGCTCGTTCCAATCGGCCGCTTCGGCAATTGCCCTAGCATTGATGCACAAATTGCGATGCGTCAGGCAAACGCCCTTGGGGTCGCTGGTCGAGCCGGACGAATATTGAATAAATGCCATGTCGTCCGGGCCGGCATCGCAGATTTCCCCATGATCACCGCCTTCTGCGTCGCTGATCAGCGCTGTCCGTGACTGCAGAATCTCCGTTACATCGGTCAGTCCCTGTTCGGTGGAGAACCCAAGCAAGCGCTCTAACAGGTCGGATTCTGTAAACAGAGTCGCATGCCGTAATTGCTTGAGAATTCGAAATAATTTGAGCCGATGCTCGTCACTGATACCGACCGCAACCGGTACCGGCACAATGCCGCCGAGTATTGCCGCCCAGAACGCGATAACGAAGCTCTCATTCGATTTACTGAAAATGACGAGTTCATCGCCCTTCTTGAGGCCGCGCGACTGCAACGAACCCAGTAACGCGTTGGCGTTATCCCAGAGATTCGCGAATGTGAGGGTACTTTCGTCGTTCTCGCCGTCGATAAAGCGGATGTGGCGCTCTCTGCCTCGAGCGTCGGCAAGCAAATCAATCAGAGTATTGTGGAGTTGCATCATCAAACCGCATAAAAAGCAGGCGCAATATTACATTGACCAGCGGCGAACCGATACTGCAAACTCGCGGCCTGAGGCCATCGTAGAACTCAATGAGCGATCAAAAACCCATAGACTATCAATCCGTCGAATCCCGTCGCAGCTCGAAATCCAGTCGACGTATGACGCGTAAGCGGCGGCTGTACTATTTTCTCGGCATGCCCTTGCTGCGCGTCATCACGAAAGTGCTGCTGTCGAGCTATCGCTACGAGCCGGTAATAGGCGCCGAGAACATCGAGCCCTTCCTCGATGGCAAGGCAACCTGCGCGCCCGCCTACTGGCACGGACACCACGTCCTCTGCTCCGCTCTGGTGCGGCGGTGGATCAGGCGCGGATTCCGGGCATGCTTCCTGATTTCGGGTTCGGTGGACGGAGACGTACCTGAGCGCATTGCCCGTGCCTGGGGCGCCGAGGTCATACGTGGGTCGGCGAACGAAAGCGGAGCCCTTGCGCTGCGCGATCAGCACGCAATGATGAAGCGCGGCTTCTCAATCGTGACCACGGCGGACGGTCCGCGCGGGCCACAGCATGAGATTAAGGCCGGCGTCATGGTCATGGCTCGCGTCGGCGGAATACCGGTCTTGCCTGTCGCATGCGCGGCTGAAAACGCCTGGTACCTCGATCGCTGGGACGATTTCATGATCCCGAAACCGTTCAGCCGCGTAGTAATGGCTATCGGTGAGCCCTACACGATTCCGCCCGGTACGCCGCTCGACAAACTTGAGCCGCACCGCGTGAACGTTCAGCAAGCAGTCATGTCTCTTATGCAAGAATGTGAGGCAAGACTAAAAGCCGACCAGGGGTAAATCTGATGGCAATTTCGGGTGACTCAAGCAGCACCCCGTTACGGCGTTTCGCGGCGCTGCTAATGGGTGTCTTGCTGTTCTCCGCAATTGCCGGGGCTGAGACGCCTCTCGTGGCGCATACGGCGGAATATCGGATCAAGATCAACGTACTTGGCGGTAAGTTGCAAACCGAGCTCAAAAGTGACGGCGATGCTTACATCGCGACTCACATCGTGAGGCCCACCGGGTTTTCCAGGATTCTGGCCAACGGGGCGATCACCGCGTCTTCCAGTTTCTTGTCAACGGCGGATGGCCTGCGGCCGGACAAATACTGGTTTGCAGATTCGCTGTCACGCGATAAGTCCAGAGTCGAAATACAGTTCGACTGGGAAACCGGCGAAGCTCGTGGAACCGTCAACAACGAAGCAGTGTCATCCACAATGGATGCGGTCGCCCACGATCGGATATCGATTCAATACGAGCTGATGCACGACCTTCTGAATGGCGAGC
>CAYTNO010000216.1:0-4345 GCA_964439125.1 uncultured Woeseiaceae bacterium
CTGTTGTTTGATGCTGCTCAATACGCCTCGATCGTCCGTGGGAGTCGCTTCCGGCGTTTCATCATTGGTCTTGCCGATGATGCCTGAATTCAGGTTAACGGCGATCACGACATCCGCCCCCAGTGCACGGCAGACGGACACCGGAACAGGATTTACCAGGCCACCAACCATCGCTCCTCATGGCGAATCGCCGGGAACAAACCCGGCAATGCCATCGAGGCTCGAACCGAATCTGCGAGCCGCCCTTCCGTAAACCAAACTTCTCGTCCGGTCTCGAGGTTGGTCGACACCGCAGCGTATTTCTTCGGCATGTCCTCTATGCGTTGGTCCTCGGCAGCAACATAGTTGTGTAAGAACCAGCTCAATCGCTCCGTATCGACGAATCCGGATTGTGTGAGTTTGATGTCAAAAAATCGCAGCACATCGGTTCGAGTTGAGCCGAGAACCCAATTTTCGAGTTTCTCCAGATTGCCCGCCACGAATGAGCCGCCGACAATGGCACCGACCGATGTTCCACAAACAATATCGGGTTCTATGCCCTCTCTCAAAAGCGCCTTGATCACGCCGACGTGCGACCAGCCACGTGAGGCACCAGAGCCCAGAGCGAGACCAAGTTTTGGCATGCCGGTCTAGCTAGAACAACTTCTTCGCAAGTCCGAGTACGTCGTCCAACCCAAAGCCATCATCGCCGCCAAGTCCACCAAGCAGCCCTGGCAATGAACTCTCCAGAGATTTGCCTTTGTTGGTGTTCTTGCTCATCGCACCCATCACCAGTCCCGCGAGCAGCGGTAGCGCCTTCTTGATCAGGCTTGTGTCGATTCCAGTCGACTCTGCGGCCTTCGCTGCGACATTGCGACTGACATCTTTGCTGCCAAAAAGATGGCCAAGAATCTTGTTGCCGTCCGATACCGAGTCTGCAGCTGACATCAGGTTGGCATCATCCAGATAGCGCTCGTGATTGCCTCCTTGCAACGCACCTTGCAACGCAGATAGCCCACCTTTCGGTTCAACCTGTTTCTTGAAACCCTGCAGCAGTGCCGGACCCAGCGCACCAACAAGATCATTGGCTTTCGAGGAACTCAGACCAAGCCCGCTGGCCAAACCTCCAAGGCTACTCTGCCCACCCGATTGTTTTAGTAATTCAAGCAAATCCATATTCGTTTCCTCAATCCGCTTAATCCAGCGGGATTTTTATTTTTTGTCCCGGATATATTTTGTTGGGATCCGGAATCAGCTCTTTGTTTGCCGCATGAATGCGTGTGTACTGCGACGCCTTACCATAAAAGCGTTTGGCTATCCCGCCAAGCGTGTCGCCGCTGACGATTTCATAATATTCGACCTTTTCCTTTTCTTCTTCTTTCGGTTCAGGAAAGGTAAGGTCATCAGCAACTACTTTTTCAACGCCCTTGACGTCTCCCGCAAGGAGAACCGCCGAATCCCGCGTCGCTTCATTTACACAATCGCCACAAATCGTTGCGACTCCGTCATCAAAAGCAACATCGAGATTTTTAACACCGCTCAGTTTGATATCGAGATGTTGCTTAATGTTTTCCGCAGCCTCTTTATCCGTATCAAACAGTTTTTTACCGACGTCTTTTGCAAAATCGAATAAACCCATTTCATTACTCCCTAATGAATTGCTATTAGTCTTCCAGCAGGAAGCTCACTTTCATTACGACGCGATACTCTGAAACCTCTCCGTCTTTTACGACAACTTTCTGCTCTTTTATCCACGCGCCTTCGATATTTTTGATGGTCTTGCTAAAGCGTTTGATGCCCTTGCGTGCCGCATCCTCAAAGCCTTTGCTGGATGACGCGCTGATTTCTGATGTTTTTGCAATACTCATATCCTGATCCTCTCCAATGTGTCACAAATGATTCCGTTCCGGACAAGCTCCAGGCGAGCTTACCGCTGCGGAACATACAAGGATAACCCAAAAACGCAGACAATTTCACAAGCACGACCTATGCCGACACACTCGCGACTCTCTCGAACTTCGAAGTGAAGTGCCGCAGCGATGGTGGCTCTTCGATGATTCTGAACCCCGTGAGCGTCTCTTTCACCTTGTTCAGTTCAGCAAACACCTCCACAACGTAATCGGCGTGAGACTGCGTGTAAACGCGTCGCGGCATTGCAAGCCGAACCAGATCCATCGCTGCCGCCTCTTCACTACCGTCAGTCTTGCGACCGAACATCACTGTGCCAATCTCGCACGACCTGATGCCACCAAATTCGTACAATCCCGCAACCGCGGCTTGCCCCGGATACTCGAGCGGCGGGATGTGTGGCAGCCAGGTGCGCGCATCCACGAATACTGCGTGCCCACCAGCCGGCAAGACGACTGGCACACCCAAATCGACCAGTTGCTCAACAACGTATTCACAGGTTCTCAATCGATAGGCCAGATAGTCCTCATCGACAATTTCGCTGAGACCCTGGGCTATTGCCTCCAGGTCGCGGCCGGCTAGTCCGCCGTAGGTCGGAAAACCCTCGATCTGTATGAGCCGGGTGCGCGCTTTCTCAGCAAGTGCATCGTCATTGAGCGCAAGCCAGCCGCCGATGTTTGCAAACGCGTCTTTCTTGGCGCTCATTGTCATACCATCCGCATACGAGAACATCATGCGAACGATGTCACTCACCGTCGTCTCCGAGAAACCCGGCTCACGCATTTTGATGAAGTAGGCGTTTTCGGCAAAGCGGCAGCTGTCGATAAAGAACGGTATGCCGTACTTGTGCGCCAATTCCCCAGTGCGCCGGATGTTGTCCATGCTAACCGGTTGGCCACCGCCGGCATTGTTTGTGATCGTAGTCATCACACACGGCACATGTCCCTCATTGGCGCGCAAGAAAGCATCCAGCTTTGCTATGTCCATATTGCCTTTGAACGGGTGTATAAGCGCCGGATCCATGCCCTCTTCGATAACAAGATCATGCGCCTCGGCGCCGGACGCCTCTATGTTGCTTCTGGTCGTATCGAAATGCGTATTTGAAGGAATTACTTTGCCCTCGCCGCCTATTAGCGAGAACAAGATGCTCTCGGCCGCCCTGCCCTGGTGCGTCGGCAAAATGTGCTTGAACGGCATGAGGTTCTTAACGGCCGATTTGAAGCGATGGTACGAAGGCGATCCAGCGTAGCTCTCGTCGCCACGCATCAGCACAGACCATTGTGTCGCGCTCATGGCGGAGGTACCGGAGTCAGTCAACAAATCGATCATGACATCGTCCGAATTCAGTAGAAAAGTGTTGAAGTGCGCCTCCTGCAAGAGCGCTTGTCGCTCTTCGAAGGTGGTTAGCCGGATAGGCTCGACGGCTTTAATTCGGAAAGGTTCGATTATTGTCTTCATGCGGAGGCTCCGATTGCTTGCCCCGACATGTTGAACAGCAAATCAGGGCAAAAGCGCTGCGGTTGCCTGTCTTAGAACGGACCGCGCTCAACGCCTGATTGGGTAACTGCTAGATAGTAGGACTCCCTGTGATGCATTGAAACACTCCACGGATAAGTGTTTACACGTATCATCCTCTGTGCTGAAGGATTTCATACCGGAATCGCGTGGACGGTCATCAGACCCCAGAACCAGTCGATTTTCCTCTTATTCTCACTGTTGATGCTGAAGCCGGCCTCGGACAGACTTTGCTTCAGTTCGCTGCTGTTTAGCGTGTGCGCATGGGCATGTCGGGTCCAGGGCAAAATGCGATTCAGAACTCGCATCCAGACGTAGTCCCGACACCAGTCGGTGACGATCAAATTACCGTTCGGGGATATCACCCGGCGAATTTCCCGCAGTGAGGCACCGACATCCGGGAAGTAGTGCAAAGCGTTTGTGCAAGTCACCAACTGAAACTCCGCATCATCGAACGGCAATTGCGCGGCCTCGCCTTCGAGAACAGTCGCCCGCTGACCGAGTTTTAGTCTTGCCATATCGAGCATGGCTGGCACCCTGTCGATCCCGACCAACTCTGCAGAATCCAATCGCCCCGCAAGTACGCGCAACAACAGCCCGGTACCACAGCCAACGTCCAGTACACGGTCGGCAGGCAGACCGTCAATTGTCTCGAGTGTCATATGCAACGATGCATTGAGATAGGCCGACCACCGTTGGTCGTAGCTGGGCGCGAGAGCCGTGTATTCCTTGAGAAGCTTTGACGAGTTATGCATCAATAATATTCATCTTCTACGGGACATACCGGGTGCGATCGGCGCTGCGAGTTCCAATCTACCTGATTTCTCGTTAGCCTCCCAAAATGCAAGATAAAGTATCAGCGTTTACGCGAGAGCTGATCGATGAAATCGCCCGCGATCACTACAGCCTTCGCGCCTGGCGGAGGCTCCTGTCACGCTCGTGG
>CAYTNO010000217.1:0-4336 GCA_964439125.1 uncultured Woeseiaceae bacterium
TTTGGTGCTCTGGGCGAGACTCGAACTCGCACGGCTCGCGCCACTGCCCCCTCAAGACAGCGTGTCTACCAATTCCACCACCAGAGCGTGTGCTACAAGTTTACCGGACTTACTGCCCCTGATCTTCTGCAGGAACGTCTTCTTCGAGGGTTGGAATTGCGGGTTCGTCGTCCGACAACTCCAAAGATGGCATGTCTGAAACCGGCGTCTCTTCACTAATGACCGCCGCTTCCTCAGTCTGCTCCTCGACAATGGCTGCGTCCTCGAGCAAGCTCTCCGGCGCCACTGAACGCTGGCTGCTGAGATAAGCGAGTGTGAGGCTGCTGGCGAAAAATGCTGTCGCCAGTATCGCCGTAGCTCGCGAGAAGAAACTGCCGGAACCGCGCGCGCCGAATACCGTGCCCGAGGCACCAGCACCGAACGCTGCGCCAGCATCGGCACCCTTGCCGCGTTGCAACAAGACCAGGGCAATAATGCTCAGGGCTATGATTGTGTGTGTGATAAGTGCTGCTTTTTGAATCGTGTCCATTTCTTCCTCAAACCTGAGCGGCCGCTTCTGCGATCGCCAAAAAGTCGCCCGCTTTAAGTGACGCGCCACCGATAAGCCCGCCATCAATATCCGGCATGGCAAGTAATCCTGGCGCATTCTCCCCTTTCATGCTGCCGCCGTACAGAATTTGTGTCGACTCAGCTACTTCCGCGTCGTGTCCGGCCATCACGCCCCGAATATGACGATGTACATCCTGAGCCTGCTCCGGGCTCGCCGTAACACCGGTGCCAATCGCCCAGACCGGCTCATACGCGACAACGGCAGACTTAAATCCCGCGATACCAACTTTGTCGATTACCGCTCCGAGCTGCACTTCGACAACCGACTCTGTACCGCCGCTCTCGCGCTGCTCCAGCGTTTCGCCCACACACAGAATCGGCTTAAGACCCGCGTCCAGGGCAGCTTTAAACTTCGCAGCAACCGCAAAGCTGGTCTCACCATATAAGGCACGCCGCTCGGAATGCCCGACGATCACGTACTCACAGCCGATGTCCTGCAGCATTGCTGGCGCAACCTCGCCAGTGAACGCGCCCGACTCATGTTCTGACACATTTTGCGCGCCCAGTAGCACCCTGCTGCCGGAAATCTGCCTGGCAACCGCTGCAAGATACGGAAAAGGCGGACAAATCAATACCTTGGCGCTATCTGACTGTGGCGCGCCAGCCACAATGCCAGCAACGAGCTCTTTGCTGCTCGCTGTGCTGCCGTTCATCTTCCAATTACCTGCTACGAGAAAGTCGCGCATCGTAGGTATGTTCCCAAGCTCAAAAGGCGCGCAAGGATACCGAGGCTAACCCGGCAAATCAACGAATTGCGCGGATCAAATCGCCCGTTAAGGCCAATATCCTCAGGTAGCCGCCTCTGTCACGACCGCGGCCAGCCGCTCAGCCAGAGCGATTACCTGGTTCTTGTCCTGACCCTCGACCATGACTCGAATCACCGGTTCGGTGCCAGAGGCCCTGAGTACCACCCGACCCTTGTCCGCCAGCTCGGTTTCAGCCGCGGTGACTGCGTCGCATATCGCCGTCGAAGCGCCAGGATCCATGCGCTTGTCAGTACGTACATTGAGCATCGTCTGCGGATATTTGGCCATACCAGCTACAAGCTCGGATAATGGCTTTCCGGTCCGCTTCATGACCGCGAGGATCTGCAATGCGCAAACCAGGCCGTCACCTGTGGTTGTCTGATCGAGGACAATCATATGCCCGGACGTTTCACCGCCGATAGTTCCGCCAGTCTCTCGCAAAGCTTCGAGTACGTAGCGGTCGCCAACGCTGGCGCGACGAAATTCGATATTCTCAGCTCCAAGCGCATGCTCCAGACCCAGATTGCTCATTACCGTGCCAACAACCGGCCCCTTGAGGCGCCCTTCGCTCTTTCTCGAGGTTGCGAGAATATAAAGAAGCTGATCGCCATCGACCAACGCACCGTTTTCATCGACCATGGTGACTCTGTCGCCATCACCATCGAGCGCGATACCAACATCGGCGCGAACCGCCGGAACGGTTAGTTGAAGAACCTCGGGGCTGGTCGATCCACAGCCGTCGTTGATATTGATGCCATTTGGGGAACAGGCGATCGGAATGACCTCGGCGCCCAAATCAGCCAGCATCCGTGGGCCGACTTTATAGCCGGCACCGTTGGCGCCATCGAAAACAATTTTCAGGCCATCGAGGTTGAGGTCTTCAGGAAACGTCGATGCGCAGAATTCCTGATAACGAACACGCGCCGTATCAATGCGCTTTGCCTTGCCGAGCCCTGCTGATTCGCGAGTTATGGCCGGGCTTTGCAGCTGCGCTTCGATTGCCCGCTCTACATCATCGCTAAGCTTGGATCCATTTGGATCAAAGAACTTGATGCCGTTATCGTCATACGCATTGTGCGAAGCGCTAATGACGACGCCAAGATCTGCTTCGAACTCCTGGGTCAGGTGTGCGATACCCGGTGTCGGCAACGGGCCAAGTAGCAGAACGTCAACGCCTGCCGCAACGAAACCCGCCTCGAGTGCCGCTTCAAACATGTAGCCTGACAAGCGTGTGTCCTTGCCAATCAGTACCGTGCCGCCCTCCGGCACAAGTACCTGTGCCGCCGCACTGGCAAGGCGCATCGTGAAATCCACGGTCATCGGATCGGAACCAACCCGGCCACGAACTCCGTCTGTTCCAAAAAACTTCTTAGTCATTAACTGCTTCCTGAATTCATGACGGCTGCTGCGACTCGTAATGCATCAACCGTTTCTGCAACATCGTGTGCGCGGACAATTTGCGCCCCTTGCTGAACGGCCAACACGGCCGCCGCGATACTTGCGGGCATGAGTTGCGACACGTCTTTGCCCGTAATCTTGCCAAGCGTCGATTTCCGCGAAAGACCTACGAGTACTGGAACGCCAATCTCGGTCACCCGGTTTAGCCCGGCGAGCAATTCGACATTATGCGCCGGTCTCTTGCCGAAACCGAATCCTGGATCCACGATTATCAATCCCTCGCCAAGCCCGGCCTGTACGCATTGTGCCACGCGTTCACGCAGAAACTGTGTGACCTCTGCCACAACATCGGCGTACTGCGGCTCATTTTGCATAGTGCGAGGCTCGCCTTGCATGTGCATAAGGCATACCGGCTGTTGCAACTCGACCGCTGCCTGCAAAGCGCCGTCGGCCTGTAGTGCGTATACGTCGTTAATGATCGAAGCTCCGGCCGCGACGGCCGCCCGCATAACGCCTGGTTTGCTGGTATCGATGGATATCGGGAGGTCGATAATGCGACGAAGCGCTTCAATGACTGGCAGTACCCGATCCAGTTCCTCCTGCTCGTTAACCGCCCTGGCGCCGGGTCGAGTTGACTCGCCGCCGACATCGATTATCGCCGCACCCTGCTCTGCCATTTGCTGCGCGTGCCGCAACGCGACATCGATCGTCGCATAACGACCGCCGTCTGAGAATGAGTCGGGAGTGACATTGAGAACGCCCATCACTGCAGGGCTGTCCAGTTTGAAGGAACCGAGACGCAACATCAGGCTTGGCGCATTACTGACAGGGAAAGGTAGCTAGTGCTCGCTGGCAGGGCCACCGATTGACCCGGTATTCTCGCCCTCAGACTTTGGCTTGCCTGTATTCGAACTTGAGTCGGGTGTGTCATCCCAATCCTTGGGTGGGCTCGGCTCTTTTCCGGCCATAATCTCTTCAATTTGCGATAGGTCAATAGTCTCGTACATGACCAGTGCCTTGGACATGGCGTGCAGTTCGTCGAGATGGCTTTCGAGCAGATCTTTCGCGCGTTTGTAATTTCGATCGATGATTGCCCTGACTTCCTCATCGATAGAATGAACTGTTACGTCCGATACTTGCTTGTGTTGCGTTACCGTGCGACCGAGAAATACTTCGCCATCGTCTTCGCTGTATGTAAGTGGGCCGAGTTTATCGGATAAGCCCCATTTCGTTACCATATTTCGAGCAATTTCAGTTGCTCGCTCGATATCGTTCGATGCGCCCGTTGTAACGGCCTCGGGACCAAGGATCAGTTCTTCAGC
This sequence comes from uncultured Woeseiaceae bacterium, assembly GCA_964439125.1. GTDB lineage: Bacteria > Pseudomonadota > Gammaproteobacteria > Steroidobacterales > Woeseiaceae > UBA1847. The sequence continues at coordinate 4,076 of CAYTNO010000217.1, forward strand.
GAGACGGCCACCGTACAGTGTCGTTATATGACTCTCCAGTTGCTGTTTTGACGTGCTGTAACGGTCTTCCTCCGGCAGGTACATCGTAACTCCGAGCGCACGGCCACGTGGGATGATGGTTACTTTGTAGACAGGATCGTGCGCGGGCATCAAAAAACCAACAATGGCGTGCCCTGACTCGTGATACGCGGTGTTGAGTTTTTCCTGCTCACTCATGACCATTGAGCGCCGCTCAGTGCCCATCATGATCTTGTCTTTGGC
>CAYTNO010000218.1:0-4331 GCA_964439125.1 uncultured Woeseiaceae bacterium
GTCCCAGGGGCATGACGTAGTGCTTGCCAAACGGCACGCGTTGAATCGGCAAATCTGCGGTCTGCTGCTTGTGATGGGCCGGATGCACTCCGTGCTCGAAGCTGCGCCGCAAAAAGCTGAAAGCCTTCATCGCTGTCAGTCCCGCTTCTGCGATGCCAGCTGTAACAGGCGGCTGCGGATGTTGCTCGCAATCTCGGCCTGTGTTTTCTCCTGGATTTCGCGGATCTCTGCTGCCGAGGCCTGCTTCTGAGCATCGAGTGCCGCCTGGTGCTCGTCCGCGAGCTGCGCACGGATTTCCTGTTCCAGTTTTTCGGTAAATGGTGTGACGACGCCGGCGAGTTCCTGCAAAGTCTGCCAGTTGGCGAGACACTGAACGGCAGTATCAGCAAGCGCCTGCGACACCGCGAATCGTTGTTCTTCTTCGCCATCGCCGGTGGCGACGCACGGCGTCTTGCCTTTGCGGCCCTTGGTATCCAGCTGCAGCCACTCGTGCAACGGGGTAGGTGAGGCCGCGTCATCGGCCAACGGCTCGAACTGCGACGCGAATCGTTCTTGTCCCAGCGCCCAGTCGGCGAGCGTCAGAGGGTTTTCGTCGTCCTCGCCCTGAGCCAGACTCTGGTCGGGTGCAGGGTTGCCGTCCAGGCTAATGCGTGACCCGAACACGCCCTCAATCCTCGGATCGTAGCGGAACAAGGGCAGGGTGCGGCTCGCAACCGCGAGTTGAGCCTGCGCAAGCGTTTGTTTGCTGATAAAGCCATGTCGCGTCGGGCTCGGGGCGTACACCTGGAGCAGGGCGGGACCCTGGTAGTCGAGCGCCTGCAGCATGCTCTCGCCGAGGTGAACGGGCTCGGCAATCGACGTCTGTGCGACAAAAGCGTTGCGTTGCGCCAGGGCAAGCAAGCCAAGATTTCCGCGCGGGTTGTTGCTGCTTGCGCCGCGACGTCCGAGGTCGAGCGGGCTCAGAACCAGAACCTTGACCGGGAGACCGGAATTCAGCAGCCAGATCAATTGGCTCAGCCCCTGTCCGGCGAGCATCTCGTCACTGCCGATCAGCACGAGCGGCGGGCAGACTGCCAGTTCCTCTTCGCTCAGATCCTGCCAGTGCAAGCTCGCGAGTGCGTCGCGCTTCCAGTTGGCACCGTCGGGCTGGTCGATTTCAATGTGCGCCAAACGCAACAGACGAACCAGATCGGTGGTCTCGTCCAGGTGCCCCTCGATCAATCCCGCGGCGAGCTGCGCCGCGTCGCCAGTCATATCAACGAGGGTCGGTACCTGGAACGGATTGTGCGGAAATGCTCCAGCCCAGGTGGCGGTGCTGCCGCCAGCGACGGCCAGACCGTAACGGGCGCGGCCGAGGCCATGTTCACCCTCAACGAGGCGGTGGTGCGCCGCGTTGATTCTGTTGGAAAGATCGATCAGACGAAGGAGATTGTCGGTGTCGATGGAGTGGTCGCCGGACGCGTCCCCGACGCTTTCTGCCAGATCTTTGAGATCGACGCGTGGGCTCGTCGTGCGTTTTAGTTTCTCGGTCACAGCATCCAGGTCTTCTACCGCGAAGGTGCTCGAGAGCGTCTCGTTAATCAGAGTAGAAACCGACTCGCTCGCCACCGCGAGCGTTTTCGCAAAGCGCTGCACGAGCGGCTGCTGATGGAACTCAGTCGCGGAGAGAGCCAGCTTAACCGCCATCTTTTCGCCGGAACCAGCTTCCGCGTGATCGCCACCGGCCAGTGCAAACTGGCAATAGCGCGACAACAGGATTGCCGCCATCGCGCCGATATCCGGGTTCTCCGCAACGCGTTCGAGCGTCTCGGACGAGGTGTCGGGCGTTGCCGAAAATACCGACCAGAGTTCGCGCGCCTCCTCGAGCGAAGCTGCATCCTGCTCGCTCGCGCGCAGTGCTTCGGGCTCGCAGTTGTGTACGCAAATGCCGCAGGCCTTGCAGGCCTCGGGATTAATCACGAGTGAAAACAGTTCGGCGCTGTCTTTCTTCTGCGCCTCGGCATCAAGGAAAAAGGGTTTCGTGACGGCAACCGGCAGTGCGCCCAGTGCAGTTCCGATCCCGTCGATACCGTCCTGGATTGCCTGCTTGCGATCTTCCGGAAGCGGCATCTTGTCGTTGAGCCAGGCGTAGGCGTCGTCAAGTAGCTGGCCGAACGTCGGTGCGACCTCATCGGCTTTCTTGTTGCTCGAGACAATGCGCGACGCGAGTTTTGACGCGACCTGGCGTACGGCGTCTGCGCCGGTGCGGCTTATGCCCGCGTCGATGAGTGCTGCCGGTGTGGCTGCGACAACGCCGATGGCGCTGTCCGGGCAATGCGTCCAGCACTTGCCACAGCCCGTGCAAAGTGTCGGGTCAAAAGTCGGCATCCTGCCGCGCGTCAAACTCGTGTCGTTAAAAGTCGAGCTCAGCGGCGGCATGGTGCCGGTGGCGAGAAACGGGTCGGCGGTCAGGCGATCTGCCTGGCCATCGCGGTAGAGCACGCCTGTCTGATCCCAGAAGCGTGGCAGGCTTGCGAAATTATCGTCGTTACGGCCGAGATGACGGACCGCGGCGGGCGCTTCGCCTTCCCAGCGAGCGGGCGCGTCGGCATCGTCGTCGGCATCAAATTCGACAAGCTGTTCGAGGCCAGCCTGGAATGCAGCCATGATGTCGTCGCTGCGGCGTGCGGCGACACCGTCGAGCAGGCCCTTGCGAGCGGCAATGATCCGACGTGATCTGTGATCGAGCAAGCCGGCGTTGACCAGGACGCCGAACAGGCCTCCGAGCATTGTCTCCAGCGCCTCGGTGCCGTCGTCCTCGAGCGGAATGCGGAAGGCCTTGGCCGTTTCGCCAATGGTCACTACTGCGCGCGGCACATCCAGCGTGACGTCAGCGACGAGATCGTCACCGGGGTCGTGCAGGGAATCATCGCCATGTGTAAGCCAGTCGACGCTGGTACCGGACCAACGCTCCCACGCAATGTCAGGACGGGTGCGCACCCGGCCACCCTCAAGTGCGTGCAGCAGGGCACCTGCAGCGCCCAGTATTTCCTTGCCGCCGTTACTGCGGTGTATTGCTATCGTGAGCGAGCCTTTCGGTTTCGTTACCGAAGCGTTGCGTGCTGCCCGGATGCCCGCTTTGGCAGCGTCAGGGTAGGCACGTCGCAATGCATCGAGCAGAACCTCGCGTTTGGGTTGCTCGCCCGAAGTGTCGTCGAACGCCAGCCCAAGGAACAGCGGTTCTGTCGAATCCCTGTCAGCGGCGCTGCAGAGTTCGACGAGGTCGGCAACGCGTAACGGCAATCCACCGAGGCCGTACATTACGGGGGAACAGCTCGGGCGCCGTTTGCCGTCGAGACCGTCCATGCTGGCGCGAATTTCTCGGCTCAGCGGCGGTTCGCCGGACATCGGAGCAGCAGTGCGTTCGAGGATGAACACGTTGTCCCGCCCCTCAAGTGCATTGACGATCGCAGCGCTTGGGAAAGGCCGCAACGCATGAATGCCGAGAACTCCGACTTTGATCTTGTGTTGCTTACGTAGGCAATCCGCTGCAACTCGTGCCGTTTCGACGGCGGCGCCTTGTGCCAGCAGCACGGTTTTTGCATCGTCGAGCTTGTAGCGAGAAACAGATTCGTACTGTCTGCCTGTCTTGCGCGCGAACTGTTCGAACGATGTTTGCAGTGACTCGTCGACGAAAGCATCGAAAAACGGCGCGCGTGCCAGGGCACCGAGCGCAAAACTTTCTTTTTCGAACAGCGCACCGGTCAACACAGGTTCGTCGAGGTCGTGCCAGGCAGGAACGCGGCGCCGCATCTCGCCGAACAAGAGCTTTTGCGCCGCGGTTGGTGCTTCGATTTGCTCGCGTGCTGCGCCAATAAAATCGCCGATCTGGGCAGGCGACAATAGCCGCAGGTCCTGCATTGCGAGGGCAGTTTGTTCGCCGTCCATGAGCACCATGCCTGGTACGAGTGCTTCCTCAGCGACGCGTCTGGCAATGTAAGTAAAATCAACAACTTCCTGCACATTGCTGGCAAATAACATGAAGAAGCCCGTGTCCGCACTAAGGTGCACGGTCTCGTGGCCGCTACCGAGAGCTGCGCCGTGCGCCACGGCCGCTCGTGTGCCTACGTGCAATACCAGCGGGACGTGCTTGCCGGCTGCCGAGATCAGGAGATCCTGTGCAGCGGCGATATCCGTGCCGGACAGGAATGCGGTTGCTCGTCGGCCGGCCAATGCCAGGCCGGTAGCGGCGGCGATAATGCCCCGAGGCCCCTCGGTCGTTTGCGCCGACAGTGCCTCGCCGAAAAGATTTGTTGCGCCGTGTTCGAGTTCACCCAGCCAGACCGCATCGG
>CAYTNO010000219.1:0-4323 GCA_964439125.1 uncultured Woeseiaceae bacterium
ACCGAATCGTCACGCTACGAGACTCGTGGGCTAAGATCGAACGCCAGGCAATGCAGCAGTCGTAACGCACGGCCGGCAGACCGTGCGGAAGACTGGTTGCGCTCTAAGAGGCTAGTTTGTCGAGATGCCAGTCGGCGTTGCCGAACATTTGCCCAATAGCGGTTAGCCGCTTGAACAGGTGTGCGACGTCGAGATCCCACGTCATGCCCATGCCGCCGTGAATTTGCACGGCTTCTTCGCCAACGAGCTTGCCGGCCGTACCGATCTGATACTTGAGTGCGTTGACTGCACGCTTTGCATCGTCGCCGCCGTCCGCATTTTCCATGGTCGCCCAGATCAATAGCGAATAGCTTTGTTCGCAGGCCGTTAGCATATCGACCATACGGTGCTGCAAGGCCTGGAAACTTCCGATTGGAACGCCAAACTGAATACGGTTCTTGGCGTACTCAACGGTCTTGTCCGTCAGGCTCCGCATGATGCCGACCGCTTCGGCACAAACGGCAAGTGTCGCTTCGTCGATAGTGGCTTGCAGCGTCGCGTAAGCATTGCCGACTTCGCCCAGAACTGCATCGCCACCGACTCTCACATTATCGAGTGAAATCTCGGCGGCCTGGTGTCCGTCGACCGTCGGGTATGCATTAACAGATACGCCATCTGACATGCCACCTACAGCAAAAAGAGTAATACCGTCGGGAGAAGTGCTGTCGCCCGCAGTGCGAGCCGGAATAATCAGCAAGCCGGCATTGCCGCCGTTCAGCACAACGCCCTTTGCGCCATTCAAGACCCAATCGTCGCCATCGGCTTGCGCTGTCGTCTCTATATTGGTGATGTCGTAACGACTCTGTGGCTCGACGAATGCGAGTGCAGCCTGCAATTCGCCGCTAACCACCGGATGCAGCCACTTGGTCCTCTGCAATTCGGTTGCTGATCGCCGCAATACGCCGGCGGCCAGAATTATGTTCGCAAGATATGGCTCAACGACGAGCCCACGCCCGAATTGCTGCATTAGGATCATGGTTTCGACGGGCCCGCCATCGAAGCCGCCATCCTCTTCGCGCAGAGAGACCGCAGTCCAGCCTAGATCGGAAAAGGTCTGCCACACGTCGGCGCTGTAACCGGTCTCGCTGCCCGCGTATTTTTGCCGTGTTTCGAAGTCGTAGTCGTTATTGATGAACTTCTCAACGCTGTCCGCCAGCATCGATTGAATTTCTGTTAGAGAAAAATCCATGTTCGGCCGCCCTTACAGCCCAAGCACATGCTTGGCGATGATGTTTTTCTGGATCTCGTTAGAACCACCGTAAATCGACGCCTTGCGAAAATTGAAATAACGCAGAGACGTCGTGGTTTCTGCGCCTTCGCCGACGCGGTCATCATCTGGAAAGTCGAGCACGTATTGATCGGGCACATAGGGCAGGGCGTAGTAGCCTGCCGCCTCAACGTACAGAGCATCGGTCGCCTGCTGTAACTCCGTACCCTTCATCTTGAGAATCGACGATTCGGGTCCGGGTGCATTTCCGGAAGCGACGGCCGCAAGCGTGCGTAGCTCCGTAAACTCGAGTGCCTTGAGTTCGACCTCAGTTGCGGCGAGTTTGCGCATGAAGTTTCGATCCTCGACCAGCGGCGCGGCGCCACGTATGGAACGGCCAGCTTGTTCGCGTAACTGCTGCAGCCGGTAATTCGTCCGTGCCACTCCAGCCGTGCCAGTGCGCTCGTGTTGCAGCAGCACTTTGCCATACGTCCAGCCTTTGCCTTCTTCGCCGACGAGGTTTTCGACAGGCACTTTGACGTTGTCGAAATGAACTTCGTTGACCTCGTGGTCGCCCTCGATTGTGATAATAGGAGTGACCGTGACGCCCGGTGTGCTCATTTCAATCAGCAAGAAGCTGATGCCTTCCTGCTGGCGCGCAACATCCGAACTGGTTCTGACGAGGCAAAAAATCCAGTCGGCGTGCTGCCCGAGTGTGGTCCAGGTTTTCGTGCCATTGACGATATAGTGGTCGCCATTCAAGTCGGCTTTGGTTTTAAGGGAGGCCAGATCGGAGCCGGAGTTTGGCTCGGAATAGCCCTGGCACCACCACACGTTGCTTGCAAGAATATCGGGCAAGAAACGCTGTTTTTGGGCATCGTTACCGAAGGTGTAAATAACAGGGCCGACCATGCCAAGGCCGAAAGGAATAATGATGGGTGTGTCTGCGTTGGCCAGCTCTGTCGCGAAGATATACTGCTGGATCGGGCTCCAACCCGTGCCGCCATACTCCACGGGCCAATTGACGCCTGCCCAACCTTTCTCGTATAGCGCTTTTTGAAAGCACACGAAGTCGTTACGTTCGAGTTGAATACCTTGGGATTGCTTCTTTGCGATATCGTCTGGCAGCTCGTCGCGCAGGAAGGCTCGGACGTCGTCGCGAAACTCGAGCTCATTCTCAGTGAACGTTAAGTGCATCGAGATACCTTGTTGGCGGTAACGTGCGGCGCATGATCATGCAGTAAACATGCATCAAAATAAAGAACAAAGGCTCAAGATCGGGCAGAATGCACGGCATGACATCGCACCTGAAAGCTGACAGCCCGACATTGTCTGAATCGACGCAGATACAGGACGCCCTTGGCCGCCCCTTGCACGATTTGCGCATATCGCTGCTGGATCGTTGCAATTTCAGGTGTCCATATTGCATGCCCGAGACAGAATTTCACGCAGACTACGAGTTTCTGACCAGGGCACAGCGACTGACGCATGACGAAATGCTCATGGTGGCGCGTGTGGCAGCCGGGCTGGGCGTATCGAAGATTCGGCTCACGGGCGGCGAGCCGCTGCTCGACAAGAAGCTGCCGGAGCTTGTCAAAGGCTTGTCCGGGTTGCCGGGCGTCGACGATCTTGCGCTGACCACAAACGCCACACTGCTGGCGCCACTTGCGAAGACTCTCGCGGATGCGGGTTTGCATCGGGTCACTATCAGCCTCGACAGCATCGACGAGGATGTATTCAAGACCATGAGCGGCGGTCGCGGCGACCTGGCAACGGTGATGGCCGGTATAGATGCCGCCGAAAAAGCGGGCTTGTTGCCAATCAAGATCAATGTCGTCGTTGAGCGGGGTGTTAACGACCATACAGTGCTTGATCTGCTCGAGCACTTCAGAGGCTCCGGACACATCGTGCGCCTGATTGAGTTCATGGATGTCGGTAACCGCAATGGTTGGCGCATGGAACAGGTTGTGCCATCCAGAGAGTTGCTCGAGAGAGTGCAGGAGCGCTGGCCACTGACGCCAGTCGGGCGCAATTATCCTGGTGAGGTTGCTCGTCGATATACATACGTGGACGGCGCAGGTGAAATCGGCTTCATTTCGTCAGTAACCGAAGCATTTTGCGGCAGTTGCAGTCGCGCGCGTTTATCGGCGGACGGCGTGCTTTATACTTGCCTGTTCGCGACGCAGGGTACGGATCTGCGAGAGCCGATCCGCAACGGCGCTGGCGACGATGAGTTGGGCGACATACTGTCGCGAATATGGTTGCAGCGGGCAGACCGCTACAGCGAGTTACGCAGGACGGATGTTGCGGAACATCACGCGTTAAGCAAAGTCGAGATGTACAGGATCGGTGGATAAATGAGCAAGCTAAGCCACGTAGATGAGCAGAATCGGCCGACGATGGTTGACGTCAGTGACAAGGTCGCGACCGATCGCGAAGCTCATGCTCGTGCGATCGTAAAGTTGCCGGCAGAGGTTGTTGCGGCACTCGACGGCGACGAGATTACTACGAAGAAAGGCCCGGTATTTGCAACGGCAATCATTGCCGGTGTGATGGCCGCAAAGAAGACCCACGAGCTAATTCCGTTTTGTCATCCGCTCGGCCTGGAGAAATGCAAAATAACGATAGACGTTTCTGGCCAGCAAGCGGTCGTTGACTGCCGGTGCAAGGTGCATCACAAGACTGGCGTCGAAATGGAGGCACTAACCGGTGCGTCGATTGCCGCGCTCACGATATACGACATGTGCAAGGCGTTGTCTCATGACATCGTTATCGGAGAAACACGACTGATTTCGAAAACCGGCGGCAAGCAGGATTTCCACCGTGACGACTGACACAGTTTACGGGCTTGTGCTTGCTGGCGGCGAAAGCCGCCGTATGGGTCGCGACAAAGCGCTGCTCGTTCGTGACGGGCACAGCCAGCTTGCGCACATTGCTGCACTGCTCGAAGGCATCACTGAACGAGTTTATGTTTCGTCGCGCCAGGAACAACAGGACGATCCGGAGCGTAGCCGGTTCGAGAACATAATCGACCGTTATGAGGGTATCGGCCCTATCGCCGGCATTCTGTCGGCAAT
>CAYTNO010000220.1:0-4312 GCA_964439125.1 uncultured Woeseiaceae bacterium
GATCCGCCACCGTCAGCAGCCGCTGCGTCGATCCTGGCCGGCCGGCAACGAACATCGCCTCACCGGGTTCAAGGCCTTCTTTTCGCCATTCCAGGAAGTTCGGTGTCGACGCGGGCTTGCCATCCTCGTAGACGCGCAACACTGACATGTCCAGGCACCAACGAGGAAAATTGAAATTGTCCGGGTCTCCGCCGAAAGAAGCGATATCACTTTCGGGAGCAAAAACCAGCCTTACATCCTCGTAGCGTTTGTACTTGTATAACCAATATTGCCCACCCTGATAGAGCGACACCGCCTCACACTTGAGACCGGAGGTGTCTTCGCATTCTTGCACAGCCTTCTTCAGCGTCTGGCGCCGCAACTCGCCCGCTTCCTGATCACTCTTGCCCGAGGTCGCGCTGGCCACCTGATCAGTGATCTCCTCGGTTTCGATCAGAACCGAAAGACGATCAGTTGGGCAGGACACTTCATCATCCGGGCTCGCAGCAAGAAAACCATTCGCTTGCAAGTCGCTGGTGGCCGATGAGTTCTGTGCGATGCATCCAAGCGCACAATGATGGTTGGTCAGCACCAGACCGTTGGGAGAGACGAACGATGCGCTGCATCCACTGTCCATTCGAGGGACAGATCTTCTAACCGTTTCAAGCCAATCATCCGTAATCTGAACCCCATATTTTTCGTTGACTTCCGCGCCAGGAAAGTTATCCAAGGTCCACATGCCTTCGTCAGCCGATGCGGCTACAGGCATGCACAGTGCAATAAGAGTCAGTAGTGCTCTGTTCATTAATCGTCTCCAGAGAAGTCGCCGCGTCACGGCGCACAGGCCTATTTCGAATAGAAAAAGTATCTGCTGTTTATCTTGTTTTGGGGACAATTCGTCAATTCGTGGATGTACCTAAACTAGAATTACTCTGGGGCCGGATTTCCTGGTGGCGGGGGCGTGATTTGCACTGTCCCTACCCTGCCACGAAGAATTTGTCTCAAACAACCAAGACCATGGCGTATACCAAATCGCTGAAATGTACGCCCGGTCTTGGAGTTGAGTCGCCGATTAGTAACGTCCAGGAACACTGAGCGACCGCCAAACATTGACTGACTAGTCGCCGGTTTTTTTAAGTATTAGCCGCTTTTGACTGCATCCTTTCCGTCGTCCACAAGTGCACCGAATAGCTGTATAAAGGTCGACAACATCAAGATAGGATGAGAAAATACCGACGAAATTTTATGTGGCAAGGGCCATTGGACTTGAACGTCCAAAATCGAATAATCAGGGAATATGCTATGAAGACTCCGATCAAACTACCAACACTGAGTTTTGGTATCGTACTACTCATGACCCTGTGGGTGCCGTCGGCGGCCGCGTTTGATGGCTTCGACGACGGTGGCGGACAAGGCGTATCCGCGTGTGCAGTTTGTCACGTCGACCTGGCAATTGCTGACCCCGACCATGCCGCGCATGCCGCATTGTCGAATGACGACTGTGGTTCCTGTCACGACGGAGGTCAAGGCTTTGACAACCCTCCTTTGGCTAACTGCGTACGCTGCCATGGACGGGATGCGGACGCGGGTGGGGACGGCGGGATCTCTGACGGCGTGGGGCGCGGTCTGCGTCAACATCACGTCACCGCAGGCGCCGCTGACTGCGGAGCCTGCCACGTGGATACCGTCAATAGCGTGACTGGATCCGCCCCGGAAAGCGTCCTGCCCTCATTCTATCCTCAGGCCCTCAATGGAGCCGGGCTGCTCTCATGCGACGGGTCCGAGGAAATCTTCCTGTCGAACTCCGTCAGCCTCGACAATGACGGTGACGGCGATATTGACGGCGCCGATTCGGACTGCGCGGTTAACACTCTACCAGTAGCGAATGCTGGACTGGATCAGACAGTCAACGTGGGCGATACAGTCACGCTCGATGGCAGTAACTCGAGCGATGCCGACAGCGATCCGCTGACCTACAGCTGGGCGTTAGCCGTCCCAGGCGGCAGTGGCGCGACACTCTCCGACACAACCGCAGTTGGTCCGACCTTCGTGCCCGATGTAAACGGCATGTACACGGCCACCCTCATCGTCAACGACGGCACGGATGACAGCGCTCCGGACGATGCAGTCGTCACGGCCCAGGTGGTTGTCGTGAACAACCCGCCAGTGGCCGATGCCGGTCTTGATCAGACGGTCAACGTGGGCGATACAGTTACGCTCGATGGCAGTGGCTCAAGCGATGCCGACAGCGATCCGCTGACCTACAGCTGGTCGTTAACCGTCCCGGGCGGCAGCGGCGCGACACTCTCCGACGCAGCCGTAGTCGGTCCGACCTTCGTGCCCGATGTAGATGGCACGTACACGGCGACCCTCGTCGTCAACGACGGTATGGATGACAGCGCCCCGAACGATGCAGTTATCACGGCCCAGGTGGTTGTCGTGAACAACCCGCCAGTGGCCGATGCCGGTCTTGACCAGAACGTCAGTGTGGGCGATACGATCACGCTCGATGGCAGTGACTCAAGCGATGCCGATAGCGATCCTCTGACCTACAGCTGGTCGTTATCCGTTCCAGGCGGCAGCGGCGCGACGCTCTCCGACACAACCGCCGCTAGTCCAACCTTCGTGGCTGATGTGGCCGGCGACTACGTTGCGCAACTCATCGTCAACGACGGTACGGAAGACAGTGCTGCGGATACTTCGATGACCACGGCCAGTGCGGTACCGGTAAATAACCCACCGGTTGCGAACGCCGGGTTGGATCAGAACGTCACCGTGAATAACACGGTGGTACTCGATGGCAGCGGCTCCACCGATGCCGACGGCGATCCGCTGACTTACCTCTGGTCGTTATCCGTTCCAGGCGGCAGCGGCGCGACGCTCTCCGACCCGACGGTGGTCAGTCCGACCTTCGTGGCCGATGTGGCCGGTGACTACGTCGCCCAACTCATCGTCAACGACAGCACGGAAGACAGCGTTGCGGATACGGTGATGTTCACAGCCAGCGCGATTCCGGTAAATAATCCGCCGGTTGCGGATGCGGGACTGGATCAGTCGGTCGTGACAGGTGACACAGTCACGCTCGATGGCAGTGGCTCGAGCGACGCCGACGGCGATGCGCTGACATACAGTTGGTCATTATCGGTTCCGATGGGAAGTGCGGCAACGCTCTCCGACCCGACAGCTGCCATTCAGACCTTCGTGTCCGATGTGGCCGGTGACTATGTCTTGCAACTCATCGTCAACGACGGCATGGATGACAGTACCCCGGACAGCGTGGTCATCACGGTTGCGCTGCCAGGGGCAAATCAGCCGCCGGTAGCCAACGCCGGGCTTGACAAGACAGTCTCTTTGGGCGCTACCGTCGCAGTCAATGGCAGCGGCTCCACGGATCCCGATGCCGACCAGTTGACCTACAGCTGGTCGATAACTAGCGTCCCCGCAGGCAGTGGGGCAACGTTATCTGATGCCACCGCAGTCAACCCGACTTTCGTGGCCGATGTGGCCGGAGACTATGTCCTGCAACTCATCGCTAACGACGGCCAGTTCGACAGCGCGCCGGATACGGTGATGATCAGGGCCCAGGTGGTCATGTTTCAGCAGCTGATCCGTTCATCCGGTGGTGGCGCCATTAGCCTGACGTTCTTGTGGATGCTAGGTTTGGCGGTGTTCTTGACGCGGCGACGTTCGATTCGTCTCCAGCGTTCCGCAGGTGAAACCAGTGGCTCATAACTAAGCACCAGACCCGCTTAACCCACAACGGAAAGGGTCGCCCATCGGGCGGCCCTTTTTGTTGGTAGCGGGGGCGTGATTTGTGCTGTTCCGACAGTCACGCGACGGGTTCGCCTGAAGTAGTTAATCCCTGATTGAAAAAAAAGCCACACTCTCGCGAGTGTGGCTTTTCGGTGTTGAAACACCTGCTCTTGGAGAAAGTCCGGAGAACTAGAAGTTCCAGGTTGCTCCAACAGAATAGTAGGCGCCGTTAAATCCGAACGGTGCTGAGCGGCGCGAATATTGAAATACGCCAGCGCTATCAACAATGACTGCTCCACCAGGGCCGTCCTCAATTGCGCCCGTTCGGGAGTTGCCAATCCTGTTTTTGTCTGGCGTCACATCAAAGATGTTGTTACCAGAGAGATTGACGGTGATACCGTTGTCGAACGCATAGGAAACGTTGATGTCCGTCAACGTCTCGGCACCGTAGGTCTGCCGTCCACCGTCAGTTACAGTGTATTCACCGTAGCGATTCAATGCCAGGTTGACACCCAGCGCTTCCCGACCCCAATTGGCATTGAGGCTGACACGGTCTTCCGGCTGCCATTCCTCAATTATC
>CAYTNO010000221.1:0-4309 GCA_964439125.1 uncultured Woeseiaceae bacterium
CCCAGCTGCCACATCGACCCGGGTCGAGCGCAAGAGTGATGTTCTTGGGTCGTTCGCTCGAGAGCTAAAGTCTTTCATGCATGTGCTCTACGTCAGCTTTTTTAGATCGGGGAGAGGGCCGAAGATCGGACTGCTCTTTTCCGTGACGCCGGTTGGCGCCATGGCGCTCGCTTACGCAACGCTAGGTACTATCCAGGTCGACTATGGGCTCGCTGAGACGCAGATCGCCGAGATCAGTGTCTACAACACGATTTGCGCAGCATTGGGTTGCCTGATTGGAGGGTTACTCGCGGACCGGTTCGGCATCAAGAAGATTATGGCGTTGTCCTATGTCTTGACGACGGTGCCGACGCTGGTACTGGCAACGCAGATTTCGAGTATTGGTTTGGAGTCCGTCTCTATCCAGCTTTTGTACGGCGTCATCATCACGCACGGGTTGACCTACGGCATGACTTTTGCGGCAAACGCTGCTGTTTTTATGGGAATGACCAACCCCGCAGTCGCGGCTACGCAGTTCACCGCGTTCATGGCGATGACGAATCTCGCAATTAGCATGGCAAACTACTGGCAGGGGATCGTCGCCGAGCGCGTTGACTACGCGACGGTGTTTTATCTGGACTCGCTGTTCGTTTTGATTCCGCTCATGATCATTCCGTTTCTCAGAAATCGGGAGGAGGGCGCTTAGTCCGCTCTTCCTGAACACGCCTTGCAACGGTTATCATGGGAACCCTGTTCTGAATAGCCCACTCAGGAAATTGGAGAAACATTATGGATATCGCGTGGATACAGGTGTTCGTACTTACCCTGGCTGAATGTGTCGCGCCAGCCGGCAAGTCCATCTGTCAGGAACAAGAGTTCCAATTGCAGTTTCTCACCAAAGCAGATTGCGAGATCGCACTCGACCAGCTTGTGTCACTCAAGGAAGAGTCCGAGACGGTTATCGTGAATCCCAATCGGTCGAATTGCGCACCGGCGGCTCGCCAAAGCGACGTTTTTGAGAGTCTTGAGGCGATCAACAAGGCTTTCGATGCGAATTGGGAAGCGCCCCAAGCCGGTGAAACCGAGCCGAGCGCCAAGCAAATGTCGCACAAGGGCCGCCTGGAAGAACTGAAAAGCTGCGAAGAAACAGAAGGCATTGCTCCCTGCACGATCGGCGACATCATAATGGAAGGGGTGGATGGGGATCCGGTCGAGGTCTGGCGTCGCGACTAGACGAGTACTTGAACGTGGGCAACGGACAATGCGCTCCGTTGGCTGTGGTAGGCTTCAAAAAAACAAGAAAGGGGGGGTAACCCTTGACCGCACAAAACCAAACCGCGCCTTATCCTGAGCTAACCTGGGTCTCGGTTAGTGTCGGCTGGATACTCGGTGTCATCATCGCTGTATCGATCGGCTATGCCGCTCTGATCCTGGGCTTTTCCATCGAAGGTTCCGAACTAGCTGCAATTCTGGGTTTCGGCATTCTTCGTGGTGTGCTGCGGCGCAAGAGCATCATCGAGAACAACATCGTACAGACGATTGCGAGCGGCGTGAACGGCGCGTCGTCCGGCATGATGTTCTCGGTACCTGCGATTTTTCTGCTCGGATACGGTGATCGTTTCGATCCGGTTATCCTGACCTTTGGTTGCATTGCCGGCGCTTTCCTCGGTATCGCCTTCATCATTCCATTGCGCAAGCACATGATCGACTATGAACGGCTCACCTATCCGGGGGGCGTGGCCGTCGCGACGATCCTGAAGTCGCCTGGCGCAGGCGTTCAGAAGGCAGTCATTCTGCTTGGTGCCGCTGCACTGAGCGCGCTCGTGCAGTACGCCACAATCAAGACAGGCGTCGCCAATTGGAATCTCGGCGCCCTCATCGGCATGCCCGAATTTATGAATGGCATCTGGTATCTGTCCCTGATGACGGTTGGCGTCGGTTTTATCGCCGGGCGCGGCGGTGTTGCCTTCATTATCGGCGGATTCGTCGCCTACTGGTTCCTTTCACCCATGCTCGCGGCGACAGGCGGTTTTCCACTTGACGAAGCCGGGCAAGCGATCAGCGCGCCGGAGTCACTGCGACTGTTGCTGTATCGCCCCTTGGGCATCGGCATGTTGATTGGCGGCGCGATCATGGGCGTCATTCTTGCCGCGCCGCTTATCCTCAGCGCGATTCGTTCGATGCAAAAAGCGTCCAAGGTGGCCGCTAGTCACGCCAATGAAGAGCTGCCGATCAAGTTCCTGTACTTCGCGATTTTCGGCGCAGTAATTCTCATGTGCATCATGGCGGTAACTTCGGTGGATTCGATAGGTCTTGGTGGCGGAATCGCGATGGCTCTGCTGGGCACGCTATGGGTCTGGATGGCTGGCATTATCCTGTCCGAGGCCATCGGTCGCACGAACTGGTCACCGTTGTCCGGCATGACGCTTGTCGGTATTACATTGCTCATCGTCGTGACACAGGCTCTCGGCCTGGATCGTGGCGACTCGATCGTTGCGGCGATAATGGTTGGTGCCGCCATGTGTGTCGCGATGTCGCAGGCAACAGACCTGATGCTCGACCTGAAGACGGGTTATCTCGTTGGTGCCACGCCACGCATGCAGCAGATCGGTCAGTTTGCCGGTGCCTGGCTCGGTCCGATCGTCGTTATTTTCGTCATTTTTGCATTGAACGAATCCTATGAGTTCGGCAGCGCACGATTACCGGCGCCACAGGCACAGGCGCTTGCCAGCACAATTGACGGCATCATGGGCGGTGACGTACCTACGCAGAAGTATGCGGCTGGGGCTGTTCTCGGCGGCGTGTTGTCCGCGCTGATCGGTGGACTCGGCATCACAGTCGGGCTGGGATTCTATCTGCCCTTCAATATTGTTCTGACTTACTCACTCGGCACTTTAGGACGCGAGCTTACCGACCGCTTCAAAGGCAAAACGTGGAGCGAAAATGTTGGCATACCGATTGCGGCCGGTTTTATTGTTGGAGAAGCGCTTGTCGGGGTGGGTGACGCCATTCGGATAGCGCGACCTGCGCTCGCGGCGCTTTTGGGGTTTTGACATGAAAAATATCGCATATTTTATGATCGCTGTCGGGTTCCTGGGCGCTGCTTACGCGACCTCTCTCCACGCCCAGCAAGTCGACTGGACTCTGTTCGTTATCTCCGCACTTATATCCACCGCTGGCGTGATCATTGCCAAACGCATGGATAGCGCCGACGCTCGCTCTGAATCTGTTCTCAATACCAATCGCGCCGAACTCAACGAGTCCATCGCGAATATTGTCACGGGGCTGGGCGACACTGCTTACGAGTCTGGCGAACAACTGCGCGACTGGATTGACGAACAATTGCGCCCTGACCTGCGTCGCTTTGCTGATGCACGCGAGAGTATGGTGCATCTTTATGGTTTACAAACCTACGCGGACATCATGAGCAATTTCGCGACGGGCGAGCGCTACATCAATCGCGTATGGTCTGCATCGGCAGATGGTTACGATAGCGAAGCTGCGACTTACCTCGAAAAAGCAGCCGGGCAGTTCGCGGAAGCGCAGACCCAGCTATCGAGCGTCGCCTAGAGCAGTTCCTGCAGCTTCATTCTTATCTCGAGGCGGTTGTATGCCGATTCATTTGCGACCATTTCGGGGTTGTGGGCATCTCTGCTTCGTAAGCAAACAAAACATGGGGTATTGAGATCATGAAAAGCGGAAGAATTCTACTGTTAGCTGTGGCCCTGGGTCTGGCTACAAGTGCGTTTGCGGGCGAAGAGACGCACATGAAAATCGCTGTCGTAAAGAATGATGGTGATGGGGACGTTCGTATCGAACTCGACAGCGACGATATCGGTTTCAATCTGGATGAATTGCAGGAGGGTGAGAGCCGCTCAGTTGTCGACAAATCTGGCCAGTCAATCTTGATTACTCGAACCGCTGAAGGCTATACGTTCAACGTCGATGGCGAGACTATTGATATGCCAATGCTTGGTGGCGATCATGACGAGGTGGTCTGGGTCGACGAAGATGCAGAGACCGATGTTGATTTTCACGTGATGCGGAAAGCGAAGTTCATCGGTGAAGATCATATGGGCAGCACCATGATAATGAGTGCCGAGCCGATCGACGAGACCACTCAACAGGCGATCAGGACCGCTTTGGAGTCAGCTGGCCACGAAGGCGAGGTGCACTTTGCTACGCATGAGATGCATCACAGAGGCCGTCATGGCGGCGGGCATCAGGTCAAAGTCATCAAGAAGGTCGTCGAGGCCGAAGAGTAGGCCTATCCAAAGTACCGGGATGCTCCACGATGAGCGCATTGAAGGTAAAGTCACTTTTGGCACCA
>CAYTNO010000222.1:0-4298 GCA_964439125.1 uncultured Woeseiaceae bacterium
CATGTCCTCAGGAGTTGGCCAGGCACTTCGGTCCCAGTCCAGCTTACCCATATGACCCTGAATGTCGGGCCCGAACCAGTAAATGTCGATGACGACAGCGTCGAGCGGAATATTCTGTCGCCGGAAGCGCTTGACGACCTTGCGTACTTCCTGTTCTGAGCGATAGCCGAATCGTGATGCGAAGTTGCCGAATGCCCATCTGGGCGGTAAGGGCTGCCGACCTGTGATGTCGGTGTAATTGCGAATCAGGGCAGGGTAGTTGTCCCCCGCGATGACGAGATAGGCTGTACGTCCGCCGATAGCCTCGAATTGCAGGACGTCATTTTCGGTTTCGCCGATGTCGAGCCAGCCATTGGCCGAATTGTCGAAGACGATCATGTACTTGTCCGAGGACATGACGGCTGGCAGGCCGTAGTACATCTGCTTCGACTCGGTCTCGTACGCATAGTGCGCGCGGTTGTACAGTGGCATGCGATGCCCACGGCGGTCCATGCCAAGAACGCGCTCACCACCGCCGAGGATTTTTTCGCCATCGTCCAGCTTGAAGCGGAAGCCGCGCGCACCTTCTTTGTTGAAGTAGCCTTGCTCTTCCGAGAACAGGTCATCACCTGCGCTTGTGTAGTCGATGCGCACAGGCGACTTATTGATGACCGCAATCAGCCCGTCGATCGCGAACGCAATCGACTGCTCCGATTCGGAAACTGCGATGGGAATCTCGGGCGGTTCACCGGCCAGTGCGAAAGAGGGCAATTGCTTGACGTCTTCTTCCAGGTAATGAACCTCGAACGCTGCCTCATCTCTCGCAGTGATTCGTAGTTCGCCCATGTCGGTGTGCACAACCAGCGTCTTGCCATCGAGATCATGCTTCAGGTATTCGCCAAAATCTGCACGTGCAGAAGGCGCGAGAAATGCGACAAGAATCGCAGTAAGAAACAGTCTTCGCATGGTTATTGGATTTCGAGAATCATGACGGACATTGGCTCAAGATTGATCGCCGACTCGATGTTAATGCGCTTACCGCTAATAACGTCTTCGGCAATTCGGCTATCGCCGAGCCGCTCTGCAAACCGCGCCATATCGAGCGACACGGATTCCACGCCGCGATTGAATACGACCATGACCGTGTCCGAATCATCGTAGCGAAAGTAGGCGTAGACGTTCTTGATCGGCGTGAACTGCATCAGCTTGCCCGTGTGAATCACCGATTTGCCTTTGCGCCAATTTAGGAGGGTCCTCATAAAGTCCTGCGCCTGCCGTTCCTCATCCGAGAGGCCGCGGCCTGTGAACGCGTTCTTCTCGTGGTCGCCCCAACCGCCCGGGAACTCCGTGCGGATGACGCCGTCGTGCTTCGGGCGCGGGCTATCCATCAGGATCTCGGTTCCGTAGTAGATCTGAGGTATGCCACGCATGGTCAGACAAAAAGTCATCGCCATGCGGAACAAGTCGTAATCCTTGTCGAGCCAGGTATAAACCCGCAGCCTGTCATGATTATCGACAAATGTGACGAGATTGAATGCGTCGGGATAGACGAAGTCAGCAGCGAGCATGTTGTACACCGTCATCCAGGGACTGGACCACCACGGAGCTTCTTCGGTGAGTGAGTCCAGCAACGCTTTGCGCAACGGAAAGTCCAGCATGCTTGGCATATAGGACACGTAGCCATCGTTATTTTTGCTGCCGCGTTGCCAATAGGCCAGGACCGCGGGATTCTCGCTTGTGTCTTCACCCGTGAGGTTGAATTGCGGAAATTCCTGCATGATCCGCCGCGACCATTCGCTCATGTAGGCCTTGTCGGGGTAGGAGTGTGTGTCGTGTCGAATTCCGCTGAGGCCAGCGTACTCTATCCACCAGATCGCATTTTGTGTCAGATAGTCAGCGAGCAGGGGGTTGCGCTGGTTGAGGTCTGGCATCGTGTCGACAAACCAACCGTCGGCGTGTGCAGCTTTGTCATGCTCTGATGCATATGGATCCTGATGAGTTATCGCGGCATGGGTTGATACGGATCGCTTTTCAGGCTGGTTGAACCAATCGGATGTTGGCAGATCATCCGTCCACCAGTGCTTGCTGCCAATGTGATTGGCGATCATGTCCATGATGACGCCGAGTCCCCTGGCTTTTGCCGCGGCAACGAAATCCCGGTAGTCGGCGTTACTACCAAATCGTGGATCGACCTTGTAATAGTCCGTCGTCGAGTAACCATGATATGAAGAATTCGGCATCGCATTTTCCAGGATTGGGTTGAGCCAGATTGCCGTGAAGCCCATGTCTGCGATGTAGTCAAAATGCTGGCTTATGCCGGCCAGGTCACCACCATGGCGGCCGTAGTCGTCGTCGCGATTGAGAGCATCGCCCAGCCCCGCGATCGTGTCATTGGACGTATCGCCATTGGCGAATCGATCGGGCGTTATCAGGTAGATTGCATCGGCGGGCGAGAATCCTTTGGTATGCGCTGGATCCGGGCTCTTTTCCCTGAGTTCGTATTTGTGAGAGACACTAATATCGCCACTGTTGAGCACGATATCGAATGTGCCGGGCTTCGCGGAGTCATCGATATCGACATACAGGAACAGGTAGTTCTCGCTTTCGACTTTCTCCACGCGATCCAGCGTGACGCCCGGATAGTCGATTGAGACATCAAAAGCAGCGGTGCCGCGACCATGGATCATGATCTGCAGTTCGTTGTGTTCGAAGCCCTGCCACCAGAATGGCGGTTCGACCCGCTCGATGGGGCCAGCAAATACCGGCGTGACAATCGTAAGTATGAGTAAGGCTATTGCTATTCTGTGTCGCATGGTGCCCCCTGATTTTTCAGCAATGTTAGTCATTTCAAGGCATTACCGGGGATGAATACGTTTGCAGTCGAGCCTTTGAAATACGGTCAATTGCTACAATGACGCCGATGTCTGATAACAATAATAACGTGTGCAGCATTGCTATTCTCAGCGCGTGGCTGAGCTTGTCGCTGCCGTTGCTGGCGGCGGCGACCGACGTCGCCTCGCCCGATGGCCGAATCGTTTTCGACATTGAAGCCAATTCAGACGGTGTGCCGGCCTATAGCGTGCGATTCAACGGCGAACCGGTCGTCGGCGAATCACGGCTTGGGCTGCGCTTTGCATCGCACGCGAGCCTCGATGCCGGTCTGCGAATTGCCGGCACCAGCCGTAGCAGTCGGGATTCCAAATGGGAGCAACCCTGGGGTGAGCGCCGAACCGTTCGCGATCATTACAATGAACTGCTCGTCAGCTTTGTATCCGCGAGCGATCCGGAGCGAGGCCTCAACGTTCGCATTCGAGCGCATAACGATGGCGTCGGTTTTCGTTATGAAGTGCCGGAGCAGGCTGGCATGGGCGTGGTTAGCATCACAGACGAGTTGACCCAGTTCCGACTGCCGACGGATGCGGTGACTTACTGGCAGCCCGGCAGTCACCGGGACAAATACGAAGTTCTGTACCAGACGACGCCGCTCACGGATGTCGATAATGCACATACGCCGTTAACGTTGCGCACACCTTCGGGTGTGCACGTCAGCCTGCACGAAGCAGCACTCGTCGGCTACTCGGCGTACACACTCGAGCAACACGAGCCGGGTGTGCTGCGCACGGTGCTCAGGCCATGGTCGGATGGAACTCGAGTCCATACGCGAGCGCCGTTCCATACGCCATGGCGCACGATCCAGATATCACCCGACGCCAAAGGGCTGCTCAATTCAAATCTGATACTCAACCTCAATGAACCGAATGCTCTTGGTGATGTGTCATGGGTGCAGCCGGGCAAGTACATCGGCATCTGGTGGGCGATTCACCTCGACCTCAAAACCTGGCACTCGGGCTCGCGGCACGGCGCGACAACAGCGGAGGTCGAACGTTATATCGACTTCGCAGCGAAGCATGGCTTTGACGGCGTACTCGCCGAAGGCTGGAATATCGGCTGGGGTGAGAATGAGCAATACAGTTTTACCGAAGCCTACCCGGATCTCGACCTACAAGCCGTTTCGGCATACGCAAGCCAAAAAGGTGTGCGCCTGATCGGGCATCACGAAACTTACGGTGACATACCCGCTTACGAGCACGCGATGGCCGATGCATTCGACCTCTATGAGTCACTCGGCGTCCGGCAGGTCAAAACGGGTTATGTGGGCCCGGCCGGTTCATTGAAAAGAGTGGGCGCTGGCGGCAAGCTGCAGAACGAATGGCACGACAGCCAGTACGCGGTCGAGCACCAAATCAAAGTCCTGCGCGAGGCCGCAAAGCGGCACATCAGCATCAATACGCACGAGCCGGTCAAGGATACGGGCCTTC
>CAYTNO010000223.1:0-4282 GCA_964439125.1 uncultured Woeseiaceae bacterium
TATGCGCCAGCAGCTGATTTTGTCAACGGCCGTCCCGGGCAGCGATGTCGAGTACTACACAGCGCGCTACAACTTTACGAAGTACCTTCCGTTGTTTCGTGGCAAATGGGTGGTCAGGCTGAATACCGAACTCGGCCTCACGAAGGCTCTCGGCGATACGACCGCAGCCCCGCCTTATAAACAGTATTACGGAGGCGGGCCGCAGTCGGTACGCGGTTTCCGCGAGTCCTATTTGGGACCGCGCGACAGTTTTGGCCGCCCATACGGCGGCAATGTGTTGGTTGCAACTCAGCTAGAGCTTATACTTCCGCTTCCGGCCAAGTTCGCGAGCCAGGCACGAGCCAGTCTTTTTTATGATATTGGTAACGTGTTCAATACCGGTGAGGTCAGTTTTACGGACAAACTCGGGTCACCCATCGAATACAAGCCGGAATTTGACGAACTGCGTTCGTCCGTTGGTATTGGCGTACAATGGCTGGCGCCGTTGGGGCTGTTTCGCTTCAGCTACGCATACCCGCTGAATGAGTATCTCGGCAACGATAGATATTACGGAGATGAACTGGAACGGTTCCAGTTCTCAATTGGTCAGGCGTTTTAAGGATTGAATTGTTTATGAGTCTTGTAAAGCAACAGATAGTTAGAGTGGCCTTCGGCATCGCGCTTGTTTGCGCTTTTGCACTGCCTGTCAACGCGCAGGAACTGAAGATTGGCGTAGTTAATATTCCGGCATTGATGGAGCGGTCGCCACAGACGAAAGCCGCCATGGATGCTTTGCAGGAAGAATTTGCGCCACGGCAACGTGAGTTTCTGGCAAAGCAAAAAGAATTCGAAGAGTTGTCGGCCAAGGTGCAAAAGGACGTCGCTGTGATGGGCGAGACCGAACGTCGCAATGCAGAGAAAAACCTGCGCGATCTACAACGTGAAGTCACCCGCTTGCAAACCGAGTTCCGCGAAGATCTTAACCTGCGCCAAAACGAAGAACTGGGTCTCCTGCAGCGTTCAGTGCTCAAAGAAGTACAGGACTATGCTGCAGAGCAAGGCTACGACCTCGTTGTTGGCGATGGTGTTTTGTTCGCGAGTACCGCGGTGAACATCACAGAGGAAGTTCTTCGAGCCGTCGAAGCCAGCTTCCAGGCAACAGGCGCCCGGTAAAGTCAGGCGTTGTCTGGCGGATGCCAATCAGCCTCGGAGAACTGGCGACACGATTCAGTTGTGAACTGATCGGCGATCCCGACGTCATTGTTGATGATGTTGCACCGCTCTCGAACGCCAGTTCAAGCTCGCTCAGCTTTCTTTCCAGTTCCGCATTCAAAAAGCAGCTGTCTTCGACGAAGGCAGCTGCTGTTATTTTGTGTGCAGACGATGCGCCGGATTCTCCCACGGCAGCGCTGGTTCACGACAATCCCTATGCGTGTTACGCAAGAATTGCTGCATTCATCCGGCCGCGTAAGGTGCATGCGGCGGGCGTGCATGCGTCCGCGGTCGTTGCGGAAACGGCATCGGTTGCGAGCACGTCTCATGTTGCTGCCAATGCGGTAATCGAAGATCGTGCGGTTATCGGCGATAATAGTTATATCGGGCCGGGTACAGTTGTCGGCCCTGATTGCATCGTTGGTGACGACTGTCGCTTGAACGCCAATGTAACATTCGTTCGCAATGTCTCTATTGGAGACCGTTGTGTCTTCCATTCCGGGTCTGTCGTTGGTGCCGATGGTTTTGGCAATGCGATGACAGATGAAGGCTGGGTTTCAGTTCCTCAATTTGGCGGCGTGCGTATCGGCAATGACGTCGAAGTCGGGGCTAGCACGACTATTGACTGCGGCGCGATCGAGGACACGATCATTGAGAATGGTGTTCGTCTCGACAACCAGATTCAGATAGGGCACAACGTGCATGTCGGCGAGCATACGGCGATGGCGTCCTCAGTCGCTGTCGCTGGTAGCGCGCAAATTGGCAAGCGCTGCCTGCTGGCCGGTATGGTTGGCGTGGCCGGGCATATCACGATTTGTGACGACGTGATCATCAACGGTAAAGGCATGGTCAGCAAGAGTATTACCGAGCCAGGTGGCTACGCATCGAATTTCCCGGTTGAGGGTGTGCGCAGCTGGAATCGGAGGGTTGCGATATTTCGCCGTATCGACAAGTTGCTGGGACGTGTAAGCAAGTTGGAGAAGGACAACAAGTGACAAATTATTCCTATCCGCTTGATGTGGCCGCAATAAACGAAATCTTGCCGCATCGTGAACCATTTCTGATGCTTGATGAGATTGTCGCTTGTACGCCGCACGAATCTGTTACGGCGATAAAATACGTCAGCGCCGACGAGCCGCATTTTGCAGGACATTTTCCCGGTAACCCGGTCATGCCGGGCGTACTTATTATTGAGGCGATGGCACAGGCAGGCGGCGTCTTATCGCATATCAGTAATGGAGACCTGCTTCCAAAGCCGCTTTATTTTCTCGCCCGCGTTGAAGATGCGCGATTTCGACGTCCGGTAGTTCCTGGTGAGCGGTTGCTAATTCGTGTTGATGCCGACAAGGTCAAGCGAGGCATGTGGTGGTATCGGTGTGAGGCAAGCGTTGACGATGCCGTGGTTGCGTCCGCAATGATAATTTGTGCTCCTGGAGAAACAGATTGATTCACTCCACAGCAATTGTTTCCAGCACTGCGAAAATCGCGGACGATGTGCAGATTGGCCCATATTCCATTATCGGAGACGAAGTCGAAATCGATAGTGGCACGCGTGTGGAAAGTCATGTTGTGATCAACGGCCCCACCGTTATCGGCAAAGACAATCACATTTACCAATTCACATCGATCGGAGACGACCCGCAGGACAAGAAGTATGCCGGCGAGCCGACGCGCCTGATTATCGGCGATCGCAACACGATTCGTGAGTTCTGCACGATCAGTCGCGGTACAACGCAGGACAAATGGGAAACGGTATTGGGCGATGACAACTGGATCATGGCGTATGTGCATATCGCCCATGATTGCATCATCGGCAATAAGACAATCATGGCCAACAACGCGACGTTAGCAGGTCACGTACATGTGGGTGACTGGGCGATTTTTGGCGGCTTTTCCGGAGTGCATCAGTTTTGCCACGTTGGCGCACATGCTTTTGTGGGTATGTACGCCGGTATCAATCGTGACGTTCCGGCATACACGACAGCGGCAGGCAGTCCCGCCATTCCACGTGGGATCAACAGTGAGGGACTTAAGCGCCGTGGTTTCGATACAGATCAGATTCGCAATATCAAAGAGGCTTATCGGCTCGTTTATCGAAAAGGCCTGAAGCTTGCTGACGCAATCGACGAGATTACCGGGCGCACAAGCGAACAGCCTGAATTGCAGCTGTTTCTCGAATCCCTGCGTTCCTCGGAACGCGGCTTGATCCGTTAGGGCACCGGGAATGCGAATTGGGCTGGTCGCGGGCGAGGCATCCGGTGACCTTTTGGGTGCAGGACTGATCCGCGCAATACGAAAGCAGCTGCCTGATGCCACCTTCGAGGGCATAGCCGGACCAGAGATGCTTTCTGCCGGCTGCGATCAATGGGAAGATTCAGACGCGCTCGCCGTGTTCGGTCTCATTGAACCCCTGGCACACATTCCACGTTTGCTGAAGTTGCGACGTTCACTGGTTGAGCGCTGGCGTGAATCCCCACCCGATGTATTTGTCGGCATTGATGCGCCGGACTTCAACCTGGGTCTTGAGAAGGCGCTGCGCAAGGCGGGCATTCGAACCGTTCACTACGTAAGTCCGTCGATCTGGGTTTGGCGCGCTGGCCGCATCAAGACTATCCGTGAAGCGGCAGATCGAGTCTTGTGCATCCTGCCTTTTGAAAAGTCCCTTTACGAGGATCAGGGTGTCGATGCCGTTTTCGTAGGACACCCGAAGGCTGACAGCCTGCAGTGCGTTAGCGACACGTCGCCGATGCGCGATGCCCTCGGCCTCGATCCCGGTTTGCTGGTCGCAGTGTTACCCGGCAGCCGTGCGGGGGAAGTCCAGCGTCTCGGTCCACTGCTTGCGGCGGCCGCAGCGCTACTCGCACAACGCCACAAAGATCTGCGCTTCGTCGCGGCAATCGCATCGCCCAAACTCAGACCGGTGTTCGAGGCACAACTGGCTGACGCAGGCGTGGCAGAGAGGTTTACGCTAATTGATGGCAGGTCGATTGACGTCATGTCTGCGGCAGATGTCGTGTTGCTCGCATCGGGTACGGCAGCTCTTGAATCGGCGCTGCTCGGCAAGCCTACGGTTGCGGCATATCAGATCGCT
>CAYTNO010000224.1:0-4282 GCA_964439125.1 uncultured Woeseiaceae bacterium
ACAATCGGCATGCCAATTCTGTGGTTGCGCTGAACGTTGAAGACGGCAGTGTTCATTGGGCGTACCAGATCGTTCATCACGATGTCTGGGATTACGACCTGCCGGCGCAACCAGGACTTTATTCGGTTTGGCGCGATGGCGAGGCGCACGACGTGGTCGCGCAAGTGACGAAGACAGGTCATGTGTTCGTGCTCGATCGCGATACGGGCGAGCCGTTTCTGCCGGTCTCAGAAGTGCCGATACCGGCGACAGATATAGAAGGTGAACTGCTGTCTCCGACTCAGCCCATACCTGATGCACCGCCACAGCTTGTGCCAAGCCGTATCAAGCCGGGTGATGCATTCGGGCTCACCTGGTTCGATAAGCGAGCCTGCGAAAGGCGCCTGGGCGAGTTGCGCGCCGAAGGTCTGTTCACGCCACCCAGCGTGGAGGGGACGATGTTTTATCCGTTCACCGGCGGCGGGGCGAACTGGGGCGGTGCGGCCTATGATCCGCGACGCAATTTGCTGATCATCAACATGTCCAGCCTGGTACACGAAATTGCCCTGATACCGAGCGATGAAGTCAGCGCGGCGCGGGAGGTGTTCCATGATCAGGACGTCGCGCCGATGCATGGCGCGCCGTTTGGCGCGAGGCGGGGCGTGGTGTTGTCACCGCTTGAGTTGCCCTGTAATCCGCCACCCTGGGGCATTATCGCCGGAGTGG
Organism: uncultured Woeseiaceae bacterium; assembly: GCA_964439125.1. Lineage (GTDB taxonomy): Bacteria > Pseudomonadota > Gammaproteobacteria > Steroidobacterales > Woeseiaceae > UBA1847. The sequence continues at coordinate 706 of CAYTNO010000224.1, forward strand.
ATCTCGCCACCGGCAACATCGTGTGGCGCCGCGCCCTGGGTACGCTCAAGGACATGGCGGGCTTGCCAATGGAGGTCGGTACTCCGACTTTCGGCGGGCCGATTGCAACTTCTGGGGATGTCATCTTTATCGCATCGACGATGGACTACTACCTGCGGGCTCTGAGCACGGCAACGGGCGAAGAGCTCTGGCGTGGCCGGCTACCGACGACAGGTAATGCGACCCCGATGACGTATCTCTGGAAGGGCCGGCAGTACGTCGTCATTTACGCAGGTGGGAGTTCGCGATCGGGCGTGCCTATGGACGACAAATTGATCGCTTTTGCGCTGCCTCAATCGTAATCGTCGAGCAAGCCTGGTTCGATACGCGCGCCGACCTGCTGAATAACGGTGGTTCCGCAAAAGGTACCGATCTTCGCGCACTCGGCCAGAGAATCGCCGTTGACCCAGCCAAACAGGAACCCGGCGCAATAGGCGTCGCCAGCTCCGGTTGTGTCTACAACAGCGTCGACCGCAGACGCGGCTTGCTCGATTTTTTCATCGCCATGCACGATCACAGAGCCCAGCTCCGAGCGCGTTATCACGAACAAGTTGTCGTAATTCTCCAGCGCCTCGAGTGAGTCGTCGAAATTGGTGGTCTGCATCAGCGCATTCACTTCGTCGTCGTCGGCTACTATGATGTCGACGCCATTGCGAACGGCCGCATCGAAAGATTCGCGATGTCGTTCAACACAAAAAGAGTCGGACAGCGACAGCACGACGGTCGTACCGTTGCTGGCGGCAATATCGATCGCTTTTCTAGCGAGAGCAGGCCCTTCAGGCAGGTCCCAGACGTAACCTTCAAGGAGCACGGCTTTTGGCGCACCAAAGGTCTTGGGAGTAATGTCGCTGACAGCCAATTCCATGCAGGCACCAAGGTAAGTCTGCATTGTGCGCTGCCCATCTTCGCTGATCAAAATATGGCTGCGGGCAGTCGGCGCTCCGTCAGTTCCGGGCTCAAGCCGAATATCGATGCCGAGCGAACGCATGTCGTGATTAAAAATCGAGCCCAGTTGATCCTTCTTGACGCGGCCGATATACGCGGCCGAGCCGCCCAGGTTGGCGAAGCCAGCCACGGTATTGGCAACGGATCCGCCCGACATCTCTGTCGCAGGACCCATCATTGAATAGATCTCATGCGCACGTTGCTGGTCGATCAGCGTCATTGACCCTGGAACAGCGTCGATCTTCTTCAGAAAGTCGTCTTCAATATGCGCCAGCACATCAACGATGGCGTTGCTGATTCCCAGTAGTTGCACAGGTTGTTTCATAGTCGTATTAAGCCGGCCAAAATCGGCGCATAGACTACCATCGACGATTACAGCTTGCCGAACATTTGCTGTCCTCAATATCGAACGGTATCGTGTCGCATCACGGACGGAGGCGCGCAATGCGAAAATCAGGCGGATTACTCATACCGTTGACCCTGATCATCCTGTACTACGGGTTTTGGGTGGGGACGACGTTGTACGCGCTGTCGCGATTTCCGATACTGAATCAGTACTTCCCAATAGGCGGTGTCAGCGATCTGGCGGCGTCGGGTTCTGATACCTTCGAGCCAATCTATTCCAGTGTTCAGGATACAGTCCTTTCTTCACACGGACCCATTCGTCTGGCAGTTGCGAGCGTCGGGGCACTGATACTGACAGTGCCAATCTCGTGGGCTTACTTCATAACCAGCCGCGCGCGGCGAATCGACCAGTCATTTCTGCAGACCATCATGATTCTTCCGGTAGTCGTGACCGGCATCTCGATGATCGTACTCAATAGCCTGGCACTGGCATTTAGTCTCGCCGGCGTTGTCGCAGCCGTGCGTTTTCGCTTTTCGCTCGATCAACCTTCGGACGCTATGTACATATTCGTCGCAATCGCTATCGGGCTCGGATCCGGCATTGGTGCCCTGGGAGTCGCAACGGTTATCTCCTGTGCGTTCGTTTTCGCTACGCTGATTATCTGGAAACTGGAATATGGCAAGACATTGTCCGGGCCGTTTCTGACCATGCTGACGCGTCGGGACGCAGGTGAGGACGACTACGAATGACACGGCGACAGGATCACTGATGGGATCGAGAAGCGACAGCAGTGGCGGAGCCCGCAGCATATTGTTGGTGCATGGCCGGGACTTCAAGCCGGCCGAGCAAGCTCTTGCGGAAATATCGCTGGCGGCGTTGAGGTTCGGAATTCAGCGCGATTACGAGGATCACGTGGACGCGTACGACATGATCGTCAAGGATGTCGCGTACTACGGCGACCTGACAAACGCGCTGCTGGAGTCTTGCGGCAAAAACTACGATGAAAAACTCGATCTTGGTGATCGCAATAGTGCATTGAGCGATCTCAAAGCAATTCCGGCTCGCAAACGCTTCGGTATTCGGCAGTACGATCGTCTCCCCGGCAAATCGGCGTTGCGCGAATTTGCCGCAGATGTCGCCGCGCCCGTACTGGGAGCGCTTGGATTGACAATGCCGCTTGTTCGCTGCGTATCCAAAGACTGTGCAGAGTATCTGGCTGGCAAGACAGACTACGCACAAAGAGTGCGAGAGCGTGTGCGCACCAAGCTGTGCAAGATGCTTGACAGGGGCGACCAGATATTGCTGATGACACATGGCCTCGGTTGTGTCGTTGCATATGAGGTGTTGTGGCAACTATCCCACGAACCCGAATTCAAAGATCAGTACGGTGGAGCAAAAATAGATACCTGGCTAACGCTAGGCGCACCATTGGGAGACACGCATATTCGTAAGCGACTATTGGGTGCCAAGCATGTTGTGGGCGAGCGATTTCCGACCAACGTCATAACGTGGCACAACGTGGCGGCTGAGGACGACTATCTGTGCCATGACAATACTCTCGCCGATGACTTCAAAAAGATGATGCATCAACGCGTCGTGAGTGCGGTACACGATCATCATGTCTACAACCTTGCCGTGCGCTACGGCAAGTCCAACCCGCATAGCTCAGTGGGCTACTACATTCACCCGCGAGTGGCGAAGATTGTCGCTGACTGGATGTTGGCTTCGAGTGCCCAGGAAGCGCCTAAATACACCTCTTGAAGATCTCGCGATCGAGGCGCTTTGGCTTGTTGATGGTGTCGTAGAATTGCTTGATGAACATCAGCATCCGCTTGGCCCTTCCCTTGCTGAGTTCCCGCTGGTTCCGGACCAGCGCTTCAATGTCGTCGCGCTTGTCATTAAACAGCTTGAGCGTGGCAGGCAAATAGCCGCTATTCACGCAGCGGCCGCGATAAAGCCGTTCGCGAGTGCTACGCAGTCCAAATTGCGCGCTCGGCATCGCGTACGGTGCGTCGACCAGGCCGGATTGGTCGAAATCGTATGGAACCGTGTAGTTCGGCGCGCCTTCCAACGCGAAAATCGTCTGGTTATGGCAACAATCTTCGGCGGGTGCTGCCTTGACCGGCGAGAAATCCGTGTTGCCAATGAAATACTGAAACACCGACGTGAGATTCAGGTCGGGTCGACGCAGGTCCTGAATCATGGCTTTCTCCATCAGGTTTACGAATATACAATCATTCAATCTTA
>CAYTNO010000225.1:0-4254 GCA_964439125.1 uncultured Woeseiaceae bacterium
TGCCTTTGATCGCACCTGCCGCATATTGACCACGTACCGTATCGCCGCGCACAGCATCGGCGTCTATCGGTCTGAGTGCGCGAAGCACTTTGATTTTTTCATCACGAACCGCGTCATGATGCAGGCTCGACGGTGCCTCCATTGCGGTCAGGCAAACCAGTTGCAGCAAATGGTTTTGCACCATGTCGCGCAGCGCACCGACGCGATCATAGAAATCGATACGGCCGCCAACCCCGAGCTCCTCGGCAACTGTGATCTGCACGTGATCAATAGCACCACGCCGCCACAATGGTTCAAAAAGCGAGTTTGCGAAGCGCAGTGCGAGCAGGTTCTGGACGGTCTCTTTGCCCAGGTAGTGATCGATGCGATAGATCTGGTTCTCAGCGAAACATCGACCGACCTCGTCGTTTATTTCGGACGCCGACGCAAGATCTCGCCCCAGCGGTTTCTCGAGAACGATGCGGGTGTTGTCCGTTATCAGGCCATTCACTTTGAGGCCTGTTGCAATCGATCCGAACAGCCTCGGCGCTGTCGCGAGATAGGCGACACGAATGCGTTGTTCGTTGCCACCGAGAAGTTCATTGAGCGCTTGCCATTGGTCGTGGGCCAGTGCGTCAGCTTCGACATACTCTATGCGCTTACTAAATGTCTTCCAGAAATCGGCATCGAACTCGCCGCTATCGAGGTTGTCCTGCAGCGCCTTTTCGACCAGGCCGAGATAATCGTCACGCGCCAGCGCGCTGCGACCGACAGAGACGATGCGGCTGTCGCCGGTTATCTGACCGTCACGATCGCGGTGATACAGCGCCGGCAACAACTTGCGCAGCGCAAGGTCACCGGTGCCGCCGAAAATAATCAGGTCGAAAACTCCGACCGGTACGAGCTGAGCCATAGCAAAATCCTGTTGATTTCTGAAAGTTTACTACGGTTTTGGGCTTTTATTCCATATTTTGTGGAAAAATACGCCCTTATTCTGTATTTTTACTACATGTTAAGACGTATACAGCAGCAAACTTCCGACCTGAGCCGAGCCGAGCAACGTGTCGCGCGTTGGGTGCTCGAGCACCCGAAGCAGGCAGCCAGGGCAACGTTGGCCGAAGTCGCGAAGCAATGTGGAACCAGCGAACCGACCGTTATTCGTTTTTGCCGGCACGTTGGTCTGGGCGGCTTTCGGGATTTCACGATCCGATTGACTGAAGCTCTGAGTCGACCCGGCAGCAATGTACACACGAATGTCAGTTCAGAAGATACCGCGTCGGATGCAGTCACAAAGGTACTGGACGCGTCGATTCGATCGCTGATCGACATGCGCTCGCAGCTGTCCTCAATGCCGGTCGAAGACGCTGTAGCGGCGATGGTGCCAGCCCGGCAACTTGCTTTCGCCGGGCTCGGCGCTTCTGGTCACGTTGCGAACGACGCCTGTCATAAATTCTTTCGCCTGGGCATACCTTGCACTACGCTGACTGACCCACCGAGCATCTTGCAGTTCGCGGCGATCGCGGATACGCAGGATGTGTTGGTGATTACGTCGCACACCGGGCACTGGCCGGAATTAATCCGCGCGTCCGAAATCGCGCGCAATCGCGGCGCGACCGTCATCGCTTTGACGGATCCGAAGTCCCCGCTCGCAGCAGTGTGCAGTATCATGTTCGGGTGCCCGGCGCTTGAAGATTCCAGCGTCTATACACCGATGAGTTCGCGACTGGCACACCTGGCATTGCTGGACGCTCTGCAGGTCGCGCTCGCCCTGGCTATGGGTAGCAAGGCCGTCGAAAGACTGCGGCGCAGTAAAGACGCGTTACGAGGAAGCAAATTGGGATAACACGGTGACCATCGCGTCTTTTCTGTTTTTCACAGCTCTCGTTGCTGCAGTGACGTATTTGCTGACTCGCAGGGATGACCACGCAACCAGCAAAGGTTACTTTCTTGCTGGCCGCAGTCTGACCTGGCCTCTGATCGCCGGCTCGCTGTTACTTACGAATCTGTCAACCGAACAAATGGTCGGTCTGAATGGCGCAGCTTTCACACATGGCTTTGCTGTCATGGTTTGGGAGGTCGTCGCAGTTCTTGCCCTCGTTTGCATGGCGCTGTTCTTTTTGCCGCGCTTCCTGAAAAGCGGTGTGTCGACGGTACCGGAATATCTTCACATACGGTTCGATCAGCAGACTCAAATCATCACGAATTTGATTTTCCTCATTGCCTACGCCGTTATCCTGTTGCCGATTATCCTTTATACCGGTGCGACAGGTCTTATCGGCATCCTCGATGTACAGGGACTTCTCAACCTGCAATCACACGAACAGGCGTTGTGGATCATTGTCTGGATCGTTGGCGTGATCGGTTCGATATACGCGTTGTTCGGTGGCCTGCGCACAGTCGCCGTATCCGACTTGCTCAATGGTATTGGCCTGCTCGTCGGCGGCCTGATGATCGTCTGGTTCGGCCTCAAAGCGCTGGGCGACGGTGACATGTTTAATGGCTTTGCCGCGCTGTCCGCCGGAAACCCGGGGCGTTTCAACTCCATTGGCGGTGCTGAAAGCTCCGTGCCAATCAGTACCGTGGTAACGGGCATCTTGTTGCTTAACCTGTTCTATTGGACGACTAACCAGCAAATCATTCAACGAACTTTCGGTGCGAGTTCCCTGGCCGAAGGCCAAAAAGGCGTACTCGCAACCGGGTTCCTGAAATTGATCGGCCCGATTTACCTCGTCATTCCGGGAATGATCGCCTTTGCCATGTTTGCAGGTCAGGATGTTCGTGCGGACCATTCGTACGGGCTGCTGGTCAACACGGTTTTGCCAACAGCATACGTGGGGTTCTTCGCTGCCGTGATGATGGGCGCCATATTGTCCAGCTTCAATTCGGCACTGAACAGCACCTGCACCTTGTTCAGCCTCGGGCTCTACAAGAGCATTATCAATAAGGACGCAGACAACGAACAGGTCGTGAGATCCGGCAAGATCTTCGGTTGGATCATCGCTGTGTTTTCGATGACCCTGGCGCCATTACTAATCGGGCAAGACAGCATCTTCGGGTATTTGCAAAAAATGAACGGCATATATTTCATACCAATTTTCGCTGTCGTTCTCGTCGGTATGCTGACCCGTCGCGTACCACCACTGGCAGCAAAGCTCGCCCTTGTAATGGGCTTTACGATCATTGCCTGCGGTTACTTCGTGCCCCCGTTTGCGAAGATCGTAGAGTCGATGCACAACTTTCACTTCCTCGGCGTCGTATTCGCATACCTGGTAATCCTGATGCTCATTGTCGGGGAGCTGAAACCACTAGGAAAAGAGTGGATTCAAGAGGACGTCAAAGCCGTTGACATGACCCCATGGGCGCATGCGAGAGTCACCGGCGCGGTGCTCGTTTTGCTCGTTCTCACGATTTATGTGGTCTTTGCTGATCTGTCGGTGCTGTCCTAACCCCCGGTTTCTGTCACGCGGCGCTCGTATAGGTACATTTCCTTCGTAAACTCCGTGCTGGTTTGTGTTACAAACGGGCGGTAACCGGGGGAGTCTCAACTACTATCAAGCTATGAAGGTGGAAAACCCTACCTCACGTGATATCGCGGATCTTGCCGGAGTCTCGCAGGCAACGGTATCGCGCGCCTTGCGCAATAGTCCGCTGGTGCGCGAAGAAACGCGCAGTCGCATTCAGCAGATTGCCCGCGAGCTGAACTATTTTGTTAACCGTAACGCAGCAGGATTGCGCACCCAACAAAGCAGCACTATCGCGTTGTTGTTATTCGATGAGACAGACGGCACCGACAAACAGATGAATCTGTTTTTCATGTCGTTTCTCGACAACATTGCGCGCGCGGCCGCGCGCCACGGATACGATGTGCTGCTGTCGCTGCAACAACTTACCGATGACTGGCATATCGAGTACCAGGCGAGCCATCGCGCAGATGGCCTGATCCTGCTCGGCTATGGAGACTACCTGGAGTATCGTGAAAAACTCACAGCTCTGGCCAGCGCCAACACTCGTTTCATGATCTGGGGTCCGATCGTCAAGGATCAGCCGGGACACTCGTTCGGTTGCAATAATGAACACGGCGGATTCCAGGCGATACAACACCTTCTGCAACTCGGGCGTCGACAAATCGCATTCATAGGGAATACTTCACGAGGCAGCCCGGAACATGCCGCACGTTATGCTGGCTATGTGCGCGCGCTGGCTGAGGCTGGCATCGAGCCGAACGACGATTTGAGTTACGCGGCCGATAACTCGGAGACGATTGGCTATGCGGCA
>CAYTNO010000226.1:0-4247 GCA_964439125.1 uncultured Woeseiaceae bacterium
ACAAATATGGAAGAAAATATTGCAGCAGGAAAAGAAATTGCTAAAAGATTAAATGAGGCAAAAGGGCGTCACGCTATGGCTTGAATATCAGCGATATCCATGATGTTGTGCGAACCGCGATAGGCGGGATGAACGTAACCCAGACCGTCGAGGGTCTGGAGCGCTACCCGGTGAATGTGCGTTATCCACAACGCGTGCGCGACTCACTTGAGCAGCTGAAGTTGCTCCCTATCGTTACGCCACAAGGTGCGCGCATCGCTCTGGCTGACGTCGCCGAGGTCAAGGTTGTTGACGGACCGCCGGCCATCAAGAGTGAGAACGCGCGATTAAACGGATGGACTTATATCGACATCGCGGGACGCGACCTTGGGTCGTACGTTGCCGAGGCTCAACAAACGGTGCGTGACTCCGTCGACCTGCCGGCAGGATACTCACTGGCATGGTCCGGGCAGTACGAGTACATGGTTCGTGCCAAGGAGAGGTTGTCCCTGGTTGGCCCGGTGACGCTTGCCATCATCGTGTTCTTGCTGTTCCTGAGCTTCCGGCGATTTGCAGAAGTCGCGATCATCATGGGGACACTACCGATGGCGCTCATCGGCGGCATCTGGTTACTTTATTTGCTTGGTTACGATTTGTCGGTCGCCGTTGGCGTTGGATTTATCGCTCTGGCGGGTGTCGCCGTGGAGATTGGTGTCGTGATGCTTGTGTACCTGAATCAGGCGATAAGACGCCGCGCGAAGTTCGCTGCTGCCGAAGGCCGCGCGATGACGAATAACGATGTTCAACAGGCTGTCATCGAGGGCGCGCTGCTTCGAGTGCGACCCATCATGATGACCGTTGCCGCTATAATTGCCGGTCTGCTGCCGATTATGCTTGGTGGCGGGACTGGGTCTGAAGTCATGCGGCGAATCGCGGCACCAATGGTTGGAGGAATGGTGAGCGCGACTATTCTGACTCTGATTGTCATTCCGGCTCTTTTTCTTATTTGGCGCACGCGTGCTTTAGTCCCGCACCAGCCAAACAACTTGTGAGGCGCTAGTTCATGAACGAACAGACGCGTTTGTCGATTTCCGGAATGAGTTGCGCGGGTTGTGTGTCTTCCGTCGAAGGCGCCCTTCAGGGCGTTGCCGGCGTATCCGCGGCAAGCGTCAACTTTGCTGAACACACTGCAGTTGTCGAGGGTGAAGCATCAGCTCAGTCGTTAATCGATGCTGTTCGCTCATCCGGCTACGACGCGGCAGAGTTAATTAGCGCAGACGACGAAACGGAGAAAGAAGCTGCAGAAACGGCCCACTACCGTTCGTTGTTGAAGAAGGCAGCATTTGCGGCGGTAATCGGATTTCCACAATTCGTTTTCGGCATGGCGGGCTTATTGCCGACGTTTGAAACTGGCGGTGGACGATCATTTTGGCTGGTAATCGGCCTGTTGACGTTGTCCGTATTGGTCTATTCGGGTGGCCATTTCTTCTCCGGCGCCTGGAAATCTGCCAAAAACCGCAACACCAATATGGATACGTTGATCGCGCTGGGCACCGGCACAGCTTGGGTCTATTCGATGGTCATCGTCGCCAACCCGAGTCTGGTTCCATCGATCGCGCAGCACGCCTATTTTGAAGCGGCGGCGATAATCATCGCTCTGATCAACTTCGGCTCAGCGCTGGAATTGCGTGCGCGCAGCAAGACCTCCGAGGCGATAAAGCGATTGATTGGACTGCAGCCGAAGACGGCACGTGTTGTGCGTAATGGTGTTGAGCAAGACATTGCCATTGAAGAAGTGGGCCTCGACGAAACCTTACGCGTGCGTCCCGGTGAGCGTCTTGCTGTTGACGGCATCATCATCGAGGGTTCTTCCAGCATCAACGAATCGATGCTCACCGGTGAGCCGACACCGGTGCACAAGCAGGTTGGTGACGAAGTTGTTGCTGGAACCATCAACAAGACCGGCTCGTTTCTGTTTCAGGCGAAGCGCATCGGCAGAGATACCGCGCTGGCGCAGATCATTGAAATGGTGCGCACTGCACAAGCTTCCAAGCCAGCCATCGGTCGCATGGTAGACAAGGTCGCTGCGGTGTTTGTCCCCGGCGTGCTGGTTATCACGGTCATTACTTTCTTCGCCTGGCTGAATTTCGGCAGCGGAGATCAGGTCACCAGTTTCGCCATCGTGACGGCGATGACAGTTCTGATCATCGCCTGTCCTTGCGCGCTGGGTCTGGCAACACCCATTTCAATCATGGCGGGAGTGGGCAAAGCTGCGGAATTTGGCACACTCATCCGTAATGGCGACGCCCTGCAACAGGCCGGCAAGCTCGACACCATTATTCTGGACAAGACCGGTACGGTCACGGAGGGGCGACCCAGCGTAACGTCGGTGCTGGCACTCGATGGATGGACCGAAGAGCAATTATTGCAGTGGGGCGCGAGCGTCGAAAAAGGCTCTGAACACCCTCTGGCGGAAGCGATTGTCACGGCCGCAGACGAGCAGAAAATAGCCCTTCTGCAAGTGACCCAGTTTGCAGCGATTGCCGGACACGGTGTTGAAGCTGTCGTCGAAGGTAAAACGGTGTTGTTGGGTAATCGCAAGTTGATGAGCGACCGCGACGTCGATATATCCGCGCTCGAGGCCACAGTGCAGGAACTGACGAGCCAGGCTCAGACACCCATGTTTGTCGCGGTCGACAAGAAAGCCGCGGGCGTTATCAGTGTGTCCGACGCGATCAAGGAAGACTCGGTCGAAGCGATTCGTCGCATGCACGATATCGGTTTGAAGGTGGTGTTATTGACGGGTGACAACCATGTCACCGCTGAGGCGGTGGCTAAACAAGTCGGCATTGATGAAGTCATTGCGGAAGTGCTGCCGCAGGAAAAAGCGGAAAAAGTTGCAGCCTTGCAGGCTCGCGGGGAAATCGTCGGCATGGTAGGGGATGGTATTAATGACGCCCCGGCCCTGGCGCGTGCCGATGTGGGTTTTGCGATTGGCACCGGCACCGACGTGGCGATCGAGAGCGCAGATATCACACTGATGCGCGGGTCTTTGCTCGGCGTTGTGGATGCGATTGCCATATCGAAAGCGACCGTTCGCAACATCAAGCAGAATTTATTCGGTGCATTTATCTATAACTCGTTGGGGATTCCGATTGCAGCAGGCGTGCTCTACCCGTTTATCGGGCTTTTGCTCAATCCGATGATCGCCGGAGCAGCTATGGCCATGTCTTCGGTAACCGTTGTGACCAATGCCAACCGCTTGAGGTTCTTCAAACCAGCAAGCAGCTAGCGTTGGATGCTCCCGGATGCTGTAAAATGCCCCACAGGCTCGGTAATCTGGGCTGATGGTCGACTCGGCAATGTCGATCGTTTCATCTTGCGTTTACGTAAACCCGAACCGGAGTAAACAATATCGATAAGAAGTACTCACTCGCTCTACAAGGTGGTGCCGGCGCGGTTGCGGGTCGCGATTATGCAGTTGTTGAAGACCACCTGCGTGGATTGACCGAAGCAAGCCAGACCAGGCTTGGAGCTGGCGCGAGCGCACTCGACATTGTCGAGTACGTTGTTGCTGAAATGGAATCCAGCGGTTTGTATGTCGCTGGCCGCGGTTCGGCACCGAATACAGCCGGCTATGTTGAACTTGATGCATCGATTATGGACGGCGCGACCCGAGAAGCGGGTGCGGTGGCCGCGATTGTCGGAGTGGTCAACCCCATACGCGTTGCAAGGCGGATCATGCAGGTGACGCCGCATGTGATGCTGGCGGGAAACGGCGCGTTGGCCTTCGCGCGCGAGCAAGGGTTTGAGGAAGTTAACGACCCTGATACTCACTATGTTCTTCCGGTCGGTGTGTATGAGAACGAAATCCACGAGCAGAAGCACGGTACGGTAGGCGCCGTTGCGCTGGATCAGTCCGGCGGGTTCGCCGCGGCAACGTCGACGGGCGGCACTTTCGGCAAACTGGAAGGGCGGGTAGGCGACTCACCTATGATTGGTGCCGGAACCTGGGCCGACGACGACATCGCCATTTCCTGTACAGGCACCGGCGAACACGTCATTCGCGCGGGCGGTGCGATATCGATTGCCTACAAAGTGAAGGCGGGTGCGACGCCAGAAGTGGCCATTGATGAGATGCTCGCTGAAGTGAAACGGCTTGGCGGCGATGCGGGAATTATTGCTGTCACGCGAGACGGCAACATCGCGATGGCCTACAACTCCGAAGGGATGAAGCGCGCGTCAGTGAGTTCGGACACTCCAATAAG
>CAYTNO010000227.1:0-4246 GCA_964439125.1 uncultured Woeseiaceae bacterium
CCGCCGCATACGCCTCGGCGTGGATGTAAGAAATCTCCTTGAGCTTGAGGGCTCCTTCCATCGCAACCGGGTTTTGCACGCCGCGCCCCAGAAATAGAGCGTGGTGTTTATCCGCGAAATGTTTCGCCAGCGATTCAATTGCACTATCGAGTGCCAGCACCTGCCTGATGAGGTTCGGCAATTCGCCAAGCTGCGCGACGAGTGCTTTTTCCTGACGCTCTTCCAGCCCGTTACGACGTGCCAGCGAAATCGTTAACAGTGCGAGCGCCGCCAGCTGTGTCGTAAATGCTTTGGTCGAAGCAACGCCAATCTCCAGCCCGGCGTTGGTCAGCATGACAAGATCCGACTCACGCACCAACGAGCTTTCGGGTGCATTGCAGATAGTTAGCGTCGAGACGTAGTTCATCTCCTTAGCCGCACGCAATGCTGCCAGGGTGTCCGCTGTTTCGCCCGATTGGCTGATCGTAACAAACAGTGTTCCGTCCGGAACTACTGGCGAGCGATAGCGATACTCACTGGCTATTTCAACCGTGCAGGGTACTCGGCAGAGCTGTTCAACCCAATAGCGCGCAACGAGTCCTGCGTGATAGCTCGTACCACACGCAACGATATGCACTCCTCGGGTGTTGTCGAGCACCTCATTCGCTTTCGGCCCGAATGCGGCGTCCAGCACCTTGCCATTCGCGATACGTTCGTAAAGCGTCCTCGCGACTGCCTCAGGCTGCTCGTGGATCTCCTTGAGCATGTAATGCCGATACTCGCCGCGTTCAGCAGCATCGGCCGTCAGTTCGCTTTCCTTGATCTCGCGAGTGACTTCTTTGTCGGACTCGTCCCAGATGGTGACACTTGTGCGTTCGACGAGTGCGACGTCGCCCTCATCGAGGAACATGAAGCGTCGCGTTACGGGCAACAACGCGGCAACGTCCGATGCGACGAAATTTTCGTCAATACCCAGGCCAATTACGACCGGACAACCCTTGCGTGCAAGCACGAGCTTCCCTGGGTCCTTGCTGCTCATCACAACCAGCGCAAATGCGCCTTCGAGCTCGGCAACCGTCGCTTTGACGGCAGCTGCGATGTCTCCGCTCTTTTTGAGGTGCATTGAAACGCGATGCGCGACGACTTCAGTGTCTGTGTCTGAGGAGAATTCGAAGCCCTGGGCTTTTAGCTCTTCGCGCAACGCTTCGTAGTTCTCGATAATGCCATTGTGCACAAGTACGACATCGTCACCCGACATGTGCGGATGCGCGTTGGCTTCGTTCGGCACGCCGTGAGTGGCCCAGCGAGTATGTGAGATTCCCATGCTGCCACGAACAGGATGCTCCTCGAGCGCATCAGCAAGCTCCTGAACTTTACCGGCGCGACGTAAGCGCTCAATGCCATTGTCTTCGAGCACGGCAAGACCCGCGGAGTCATAGCCGCGATACTCGAGCCGTCTCAGGCCCTCCAACAGAATTGGGACTACATTTCGTTCGGCAACCGCGCCGACAATTCCACACATACGTCTTCTCTCCGAGGCGGAGTTCTAATTAACTGGAGTATCAGGTCTTTTTGACCGGCTTCTTCCAGCCCTTGATCGTTATTTGCTTCGATCGCTCAATGGTCAGCTGCTCGTCAGGTACGGGTTTGGTGATCGTCGAACCCGCGCCGATCGTCGCGCCCTTGCCTATCTCGATTGGCGCAACAAGGTTAACGCCCGAGCCGATGAATACATTATCCCCGATCGTCGTCTTGTGTTTGTTGGCACCATCGTAATTACACGTGATTGTCCCCGCGCCAACATTGACGCCCGTCCCAATTTCGCTATCTCCGATGTACGTGAGGTGATTGATTTTGCTGCCGTCAGCAATGGTGCTTTTCTTAATTTCGACGAAATTGCCGACCTTTACGTTGTTCGCGAGCTCTGCCCCGGGGCGCATGCGCGCGAACGGCCCGATCTCGCAATCGTCGCCCGTTGTCGAACTCTCGATGTGGCAGTTGGAGTGAACCACGGTTCCGGCGCCCAGGTTGCTGTCACGAAGCAGGTTATTTGACTCGATGTGCACTCCATCGCCGAGCGTGACATCGCCTTCAAAGACGGCGTTAACATCGATAAATACATCTTTGCCGCAGGTGAGTTTGCCGCGAATGTCGACGCGCGCCGGATCTGCGAAGCCGACCCCCTGCGCCATCAGTTCGTCGACGAGTCGCGCCTGAAGTGCTCGTTCGGCCTCAGCCAGCTGTTTCTTGTCGTTGATACCCATCACCTCTACCCAGCTATCCGCTTTTATCCCCTTAACGCCCGTGCCGTCGCGAACCGCCATGGCAATGACGTCGGTCAAATAATACTCGCCCTGTGAGTTGTCGTTGCCCAGGCTCTTCAGCCAGCGCTTCAGTGGCTCGGCCGGGCACAGCATAACGCCGGTGTTTATTTCAGCGATCGCGAGCTCAGCTTCGCTCGCATCCTTTTGTTCGACGATGCCGACTACATTTTCGCCATCGCGAACAATACGACCGTATCCGCTGGGGTCATCCATATCCACCGACAGCACAGCTAACTCGTTATCCGGTGTTTGCTTGAGCAATCGCTCCAATGTCGCTGCCGTTAGCAATGGCACATCCCCGAACAAAATGAGCACCCTGTTTTCGTCCGGCGTCTCCGGCATGCCTTGCTGGACCGCATGACCGGTGCCCAGTTGCTGCGCCTGCAGAGACCAGCGAAGCTCATTGCCCGGAAATGTCCCTGGAACCGTATCGCCACCATGGCCGTAAACGACGCAAACATCGTCGGCACCAAGTTGCTGAGCGGTGTCGAGAACGTGGGCAAGCAGCGGCTTCCCAGCCAATGGCTGGAGCACTTTCGGTAGGTCCGAACGCATGCGCGTTCCCTGACCTGCAGCAAGAATGATGACACTAAGGGGCAAGCCTGAAACTCCCTGTTTCGTAGCCTGCGGATGATACCGCATGTGGGCGCGGGATTACCGGGACGAGCTAGCGCTTGCCCTTCATTTTCTGCGCGGCGCGATAGCGGGCGCGAGCTTCGACGAGCTCCATCTGGGCACGAGAAATATCGGTTTCGTCCGATGCGCCTTCGAGCGCATGCTCTGCTTCCTGTTGTGCCGAGAGTGCGGCCGCTTCATCGAGCTGATCGCCGCGCAAAGCTGTGTCGGCAAGCACGATGACCTGATGTGGCTGCACTTCGAGAAGGCCGCCCGTTATGTAGAACGTTTCTTCGCCACCGTCGGCGGTTTGGACGCGAACTTCGCCTGGCTTGAGCGCCGTTAACAACGGCGCATGGCGAGGGGCAATGCCTACCTCACCCATTTTCGCCGGCGCAAAGACCATCGTGGCTTCGCCAGAATGAATTTCGCCTTCAGCGGATACGATGTCGACTTGGATCGTGGCCATTCGCTTATCTCAGTTGTTTACTGGAAGTTCTTCGCATTCTCGACGGCTTCGTCGATCGAACCAACCATGTAAAACGCCTGCTCAGGCAGGTGATCGTAATCACCATTAACGATGCCGTTAAAGCCGCGGATCGTCTCTGCCAGCGTAACGTATTTTCCGGGAGAGTTCGTAAACACCTCAGCAACAAAGAATGGCTGCGACAGGAAGCGCTGAATCTTGCGTGCACGCGTAACCGTCTGCTTGTCGTCCTCTGAAAGCTCATCCATGCCCAGAATAGCGATAATGTCCTGCAGTTCTTTCAAGCGCTGCAGCACGGCCTGCACGCCACGAGCGCAGTCATAGTGTTCCTGGCCGATGACAAGCGGATCGAGAATTCGTGAACTTGAGTCGAGCGGGTCAACGGCCGGGTAAATGCCGAGCTCGGCGATATTACGCGACAGTACGAGCGTTGCGTCGAGGTGAGCAAAGGTCGTTGCCGGTGACGGGTCGGTCAGGTCATCCGCAGGTACGTAGACGGCCTGGAACGACGTGATGGACCCGGTCTTCGTCGAAGCGATTCGCTCCTGCAGTACGCCCATTTCCTCAGCCAGCGTCGGCTGGTAGCCCACTGCTGACGGCATACGACCAAGCAGTGCAGACACCTCGGTTCCGGCCAGCGTGTAGCGGTAAATGTTGTCGATGAACATCAGGACGTCGCGCCCTTCGTCACGGAAGGCTTCGGCCATCGTCAGGCCGGTCAGCGCGACGCGCAGGCGGTTGCCAGGAGGCTCATTCATCTGGCCATATACCAGCGACACCTTGTCGATAACGTTAGATTCGGTCATCTCGTGGTAGAAGTCGTTGCCCTCACGAGTTCGCT
>CAYTNO010000228.1:0-4233 GCA_964439125.1 uncultured Woeseiaceae bacterium
GTACGGGCGCCGGATCAGATTCAAGCCACGAGCTGAGCCAGCCTCAAACCTTTAGCACGGATGTATATACCTATTTCTTTGGCCCAGACCCCTTGCTATAAACGCCCCACAGCGAAAAGGTACAGTTTTCAAATATAGGTGCGGCGAGTTAAGCAGCATGTCGAATTCACAGATCACAGGCGATACCAAATACTTGTTCAAGCGGGACAAGATGTGGTGGGTGAAGATCGCCGTGCCGAAACCGTTGCGTGGTGTTCTTGGCCACGATCTTCGGAAATCGCTGCATACACACGATCTGGACGAAGCCAGGGAGGCGCGGTGGACAGTCGCAGAAGAACTCCGCGCCATTATCGAGAACGCTCACAAAGAGCAAGACAGCAAATCAGCACATCAGGATTCCAAAATGGCCGAAATTGAGGTTGCGTCCCCCGTAAAAACGGCAGGCGCTCAGCAGGTTAATGAGTACATCGTAGAGGTTGTGAGCGATTCCGGCGAGGGCGCACAAAAATGCGGCCAGATCCTGGGACTGGTGAGCGGCAAGATGGGTAACGGCGTCTGGACCGTGGAGATCATTCCCGCCGAAATCCAGCCGCCTGCGCGAGAGCGACAGGGCGCCAGCGGCATCCGCGTCCGTATGGGGTCGAAAAAAGTGACCAACATGGGCAACGAAGCCGAAATGGTCGTCGCGTTTAACGAGCAGGTGCTCTACTCCCGTATCGAAAATCACGCTTATAAGAAAGGCACGGTCGTATTGCTGGAAAGCATGTGGGCCGAAGATCCCGACGAGAAAATTCGCAATCAGTATAAGGATGCGCTCGCCGATTTCGCCGCGCAGGGGCTGGTCGTTCACGAACTGCCGATCCAGAAAGAATGCCTCAAGCTCGTAGCCGACCCCCGCAAGGGCAAGAACATGTTTGTGCTCGGGATGCTGTGCAGAATTTTTGGTCGCGATACCGACACAGCCAAGGCTGAGATTACGAAGATATTCAAAAAGAAAAGCGACAAGGTCATCAAGATTAACCATGATCTGTTTGATGCCGGCTACGCTTTCGCGGCCGAAAATCTGGACTACGCGTTCGAAATCCCCACCGCCGAGGAAGATCGCATGGAATCAGCGATCGTTATCAACGGTAATACCGCGGTAGGGCTCGGTGTCATGGCTGCTGGCATAGAGCTGGTCGCAATGTATCCGATCACCCCGGCGACATCGGCATCTCATTATCTTGCCGAAGACTTTCATTTAACCGGCGGATTCGTGCATCAGGCCGAGGATGAGATAGCAGCGATCGGTTTTGCCATCGGTGCATCCTATGCCGGTAAAACTGCATGCACGATCACGTCCGGCCCTGGACTGGCGTTGAAGACCGAGATGATCGGTCTCGCAGTCATGGCCGATATCCCATTGGTAATCGTCGACGTGCAGCGCGGCGGCCCATCTACAGGTCTACCGACCAAGGTCGAACAGGGAGACCTGCTCGCGAGTCTCTACGGTGCGGCGGGCGACGCACCCAAGATCGTTATTGCCGCGACCACAATCTCGGAGTGCTTCCACTTCGTGGTCATGGCGCGCAAGTTGGCCGAGTCGTTCCGTACGCCGGTGATCATACTAACGGACGCGAATCTCGCTACTGGTGTCCAGCCGATAGAACGACCCGAAGTAACCGACGAGTGGTTCGCCCCACCGCTCGACCAGTCAGCCTGGGACAAAGAGGTATCGCCCTACAACTGGGACGAAACCAGCGGCCTGTCAGAAAGGCCCATCCCGGGCATGCGCGGCGGCGAATACATCCTCACCGGCCTTGCGCACAACCGCAACAGCAAAATCGCGTACGACTCCGCTTCGAACCAGGAAGGTATGAACATGCGCAGCCGCAAGCTGGCGGCACTGGCCGCGACACTGAAGCCTCCCGAGATACATGGCGACCCAAGCGGGGATCTGCTGATAGTCGGCTGGGGCTCAACGCTGGGCGCGGTTGAGGAAGCGGTGGATCTGGCTAGGGCACAAGGTCAAAAGGTGTCCTCGGTTCAGCTCAGATTTTTGTCGCCGCTCGAGCCCGGTTTGAAAAAGATTTTTTCGGGATTCAAGAAGGTGATGACTATCGAAATCAATTACAGCGACGATCTCGAATCACCTTTGATCACCGAAGAAAACCGTCGCTATTCACAGCTCGCGCTCATACTTCGAGCGCATACCCTAATAGACATCGATTGCTGGTCCATGGTTCCGGGTCACCCATTGCAACCTGGCACCATCGGCAAGGTTATTGAAGCGAATCTCACGGAGACGGAAGGAGCAGCAACATGTTCGGCTTAAAAGGTGACTGGTCCCTCGAGGTCAAGGATCGATATTTCACGTTAGAAGATTATAGCGGTGGAGAACCACGTTGGTGCACCGGTTGCGGCGACCACGGAATTCTGGCCGCGGTACACAGAGTCTGCCGGGATTCCCAGATCAAGCCCGAGAAAACGGTGGCCGTATCTGGCATCGGTTGCTCCAGCCGCCTGCCGCATTATATGAATACTTACGGCTTTCACGGCCTGCATGGACGCGCGTTGCCGGTCGCCTGCGGCGTTAAATCGAGACGTCCTGATCTGGATGTCTGGGTGGCGACCGGTGACGGTGACTGTTTCTCGATCGGCGCTGCCCACTGGCTATACGCACTGCGTTACAACATGGATATCACGTTGCTCGTATTCGACAACGGCATCTACGGACTGACCAAGAAACAAACCTCCCCGACAACGCCCATGGATGTGCCAACCAACACCCATCCGTCAGGCGCATTGCTGCCTCCGATGAATCCGCTTTCCATAACGCTCGGCGTCACTAACGTCTCTTTCGTCGCCCAAATCGTCGACTGGAATGCCCCACTCCGGCACGAAGTGATCAAGATGGCGCACGAGCACAAAGGAACCAGCTTCGTCCGAATAATCCAGCGCTGCCCGGTGTATGTGGAATCGATCGGTAAGAGGCTGCAGGATGAACCCGCGAGGTTGAAATTGCTAACGCACGAGAACGGTGTGCAGCCCGACGATAACGTCAAGCGGCTGTTCCCGAACCACGCCGAGCATGACCCGTCGGATCTCGCCGCAGCCCGCGCGCTGGCTGAGGATGAGTCCGCCCTGCCGTTAGGAATCCTTTATCACAATCCGGACGCGCCGCGATACGACATTATGTCGTCGGTAGGCCTGGAGATGGGCGTCGACGAGAAGCTCGCCGGCATGAACAAGGCATTGGATAACTTCGCCATCTAGCCCGGAGCAATGATGAATTCCGTATCGGAAAGAAAACACGACAAACCCGACACGGCCGGGTCGGAAGGTGATGCCGACGCAAGCGTGATCGACCTGCTGCGCCGTTTCCACTATGGCGAACCGGCTGCCGCAGCGAATACTACGCTGCCCGCGGGCGCGGTCTTGCCGGCCCTGCTCAACGCCTACCGTGATGCGTCTGCTATTCGTTATCAGTATCCGCTGTACCTGATTCCGCCCGACGGTACGACCATGTCCGTGCTCGCGAGACCTGCCGGCGAGTATCTGTCTGAATCGCTGGAGGCGCTCGCGCCCCAGGCGGATGACGCCAGGATCCTGAAGGACAATCTCCCGTGGTTAGAACGCTATCTAAGGCAGGCGCTCGACGGTCCTGATCCCGTTGACGCGCTCGAGCTGTTTTCGAAAGCGGCGGCGGCCATGCAGAAGCAACTCGACCTGGATACAGGCAGCCGCGAAAAACTGGACGCAAACCTCGCAAGACTCAAAGACGCGATAGCCGAGGGTGGGCAATTCCTGGGTTACGGACCGCGCGTCTCGCTGCATTTGATGTTGCATGCGATTCGGCACCGACATAATCAAAGCCGCGAACAACTTCGCCAGCAGATCGACAAAAACATTCACGGATTGCAGTCGCTACTTGATGTCGAAAAGGCAAAATCGGCCGACGCAAACGAGCCCGGAAGCGTTAAGACCAGCGTCGGCTCTGGATCCCGCCATTTTGACGCCGGTGCCCTGTCCGGAATGCTCGAACAGCGCGCGCACGGCTCGGTAGAGATGCGAGCTGAGCGACGGCTCAGAATCGAACACGCGCTCAAAGAATTGCAGGCCTGGCAGGACTTTCCCGTGCTGGTCAGGTTTGTCGGTCAACTGGATGATCCCTGGTTCAGCAAGCTGCCTGAGCTGGAATTAGTTAGCAGCGACGATCCGTGCACGACAGCGGCCGAGGTCTTCGCACGTGAC
>CAYTNO010000229.1:0-4203 GCA_964439125.1 uncultured Woeseiaceae bacterium
TTGAGGAGCCTGGCAAATTCAATTCGAGAATTGCCAAACGCGAGAACACCGCTGTAATCAGCAGGAATGGAACCAGAATAACCATCAGGTTCATAAAAGCCGTGATATTGAGATCGGCCGTGTCATCGTTGTGATGACGACCACCTCCGCGGCGACGAATCATGCTTACGCTCCAGTCGTCTTAAGCTGACGTTCGGTGACGGCGTTAAGAAACTTGACGCTCGCCATCTCGAGGCTATCTACGAGCTGGTTCGTCTTTGTCTGCAACAAGGCATGGACCAGCAACAAGGGAATCGCAGCCATCAGTCCGAATGCCGTCGTGTTCATAGCGACCGAGATCGATGCTGACAGCAAATCCGCCTTGTCGGCAGGGTTCGCGTTCGATACCGCGGTAAACGCTCTGATCAGGCCGATAATAGTGCCAAGCAGTCCGAGCAGCGTCGCAATATTGGCAAGCGTGGCGATGTAATGCGTACGCTTTTCAAGGCGTGGCAACACTTCCATCATGCTCTCTTCCATCGCTTTCTCAATATCGTCGCGGCGCCGCGCAGATTTAACGCGGTACAAACCGTAAGTTAGTATCGAGCCGATAGCAGCCTTCGATTTCGATGTGTGCTGAGCGGCTTCCTGGAAGTTGCCGGCCTTAAGAAACGGCACGATTTTCTTCCACAAAGAGCGATTGCTCGCGCCTGACATCGTTAGATACATCCAGCGCTCAATAGCGATCGCGGCGCCGCATGCAAACACAAACAGGATCGGGTACATAAATGCACCACCGTCCTGAAAAAAACGCACAATTGTGCCCATGGTCTTGCTCCTCTTAGAACATTTCGCGGCCTGAGCCGCTCCAAAAAACTGTTACGACCAAAGTCGCTTCTACTCTTGTTCGTCTCCATACAGGTCGTCGTAATATTTGACCTGCCGAATAAACTCTTCTCTATCGATCGGCGCCAACACCTCATCTAACAGTGTGTTCACCGGTCGTCCCATCAAGTCGCCAGGATCTGACTTTTGCCAGGGCACGATATACAGCACCTTTGGCAATTCCTGATTACCCGTAATCTCAGTGCGCCCCAGCTCCAGCCTGTCCATTACCTGGCTGCCGGACTCCTGCCTGGTAACGTCGGCAGCGATTACCGCCGACGAAACAGCTGGCTCTGCCGCGTCACGCTCGTCCTCGATCGACCGAGACGTATCGACAGCGGGCTCAAGATCGGCTGAGGTATCCACAGCGGGTTCAAGTGACTCCTCCTCCGTTCCGTCCTGGGCAAAAACAGCAAACGTCGCCAACAACATGGCAAGCATGAATTTGGGGCCGAATACTCTAAATTTCCTGGCACTCATGTCCGTCATTCCGCCACGTTTGCCGTCCGCTGACTCGCCGCTACGCGGCGCGTCAGATCTGCTATCCATTTCTCAACCTGTTTGTCATTGCCAACAATTTGCTGATAATCCTCAAAATGCTTCAGCGCGACATCCAGGCGCTGTAAATACAATTCATTCAGAACGCCAAGGTTGTAGTGTGCCAAGGCGTAATCGGGTGACGATGTGACGGCCTTCAAATAAGCGGCTTCTGCTTCAAAAAATTTACCATTTCTGCGAAGTAGCATGCCTTGTTGGTTCAATGCGGCCGGATGAGAGGGGTCAAGTGCCAGCGCTCTGTCGACGGAATCCTGCGCGGCCTGATCATTGCCATTTTGCGAATGAATGATGGCCAGGTTGACATGTGCACCCGGATAACCCGGATATTGCAGCAAAAACTCCTTCAAACGCAGCTCAGCATCGACAAAATCGCCCGATGCCATGATCGAGATCGCCTGCTCAAACATCGTCAATGCCTGTGGCGGAATCTCTGGCAGCACCTGCTCGACACCATTCTGCGCCGCTGCTGCAGGCCCCGATTGGCGGCTATCCACAGTCTTGAAGCCCGACGATGCGCAGCCTGCGACAGCCACAATGGTCGCCGCTATCAGCAGTCGCGATGCCAGATTAATATAACGCTGTAACCACATCTTCACTACGCTCCATCTTTGCGTACCGGCCAGGCATCAAGCCCGCCAGACGCTCGAAACTATTCCTGACCCATTCGTCATACACACCGTCGGTTGTGCGATCCGTGTTCGCTTTGTAAAGATCGATCGCCTTTTCTTCAAACGGATAAACCTGCTCTTCGAGCAATAACTCGTACTGTTCCAATGCTGCCTCATCGAGATCGCCCGGGCGCTCCGATGCCATCAAATCAGCACTGAATTGTTCATACACTTCGGCGAGTCTGAAGGTCGATGCCGTGGTGACTTCCGCAACGCCGTAGTCGGCGGCGGACGTGTACGCAGCAATTACGTCCTCCATGAGCGAACGTTTGATCTTCAGGCTCTCGGCGAGGGGCTGACCCAGCTTGAACACCGTGAAGCGACGCCGAACAGGCTCCGCCAACTCAATAGATGAGACTGCAGCCAGGTAACGTGTTCTGTCAGACCGCTGCGCCCCGGCCAGAGCATCTGCTTGCACGAGTTCTTCAAGTCGAGTCGTAACTGTTGCAGCGTCACCGCTGGAGCGCGCGATCTCGAGCAAGCGATAGCGCGCCTCAATAGATTCAGATAGTGGATTAGGATATCGAGCAATAATGTCTTCCAGGACGCGGTGCTCGCTGCTTATCGTGCCACTTTCCTTGTAGAGATCTGCTGCCTTCCAGATGGCCTCACGCCGCACATCTTCAGTGCTCGCGTCAGCAACGGAGATGCGCTCGAACTCTTGCGCAGCTTCGACCGCACGACCTGAATTGAGGTAGGTCACAGCGAGTTTCTGTGTCACATCGCCTGCAAATTCACTGTCTGGATAGTCCCGCCGGAATTGCTCCAGAACACCTGATGCTCTATCCCAGGCAGCGAGGTTAATGAGCGCAGCCGCTGCATCGTACTCGGCCGTAACACGAATATCGGAATCAGGCACAACCTGGCCCAGACGCCTGAAGTGAGTGACCGCCGTCTCGAGATCTCCTGCATCACGGGCTTGCTCACCCTGTTTGTAAATTGATGATGCGATGCGATCCTTGATCTCCTGCCCCGCTTCCTGATCATCAACCGGCGTGTAGTTGCGCAGCTGGTAGTAAGCCTCTTCAGCGAATGCGAAATTATTCAGATCGAACTGTGAGTGCGCGATGACCGTCCAAGCGGTGCGTACGAGCGGTGTGTCTACTGGCGGCTGTTTCGCTACAACGGCCTGTCCTACCGCGATCGCAAGATCAAACTCGTTGCGGGCAAACAGATCTTCGGCGACCGTCGTCAAAACCGCTCCAGACTCGGGATGTTCGGGATAAGTGTCAGCGAACTTCAGACCACTATCGAGATAGCGTTGGTGCCAGCCGTCTTTGCTGGCGCCAGTGATAGTTGCTTCGTGCTCGCGATAGGCCAGTATCGCTGCATAAGCCGACTCGGCGGAGCGCTCGTGCGACGGATACTCATAAGCCGTTCGCTCGTACTCGGTCGTCGCATCCTCGAACTGCTCGCCCTCAAATAACACTTCAGCAAGCAAGAAGTTGGTGTTTGCGGTGTCGGGCTCGCCCGGGAAGTACGCCAGGTACTTGCGATAGTACCGTGCCGCTTCCTCGAAATTGGAACGTTTGCCATCACGCTGCGCCTCCGCGTGATAATACTGCGCCAGATCATTCAGATTGGATTTCAGGTACGCCTCGACCGCGGCATTCTCTTGACGAGGATTTCGCAGCCAAAAGCCGCCGTCCATGCCGTAACGATCGACATATCCTTTCTTGCCCTCGAGAACAAGACTGGGGAAGCCGCCAAGTTTGTACGCTTCAATCACCTCAAACTGCAAGATCGGCGATTTCGGATGGAATGGGTCTTGCTCGACGAATGCCTCATAAGCTTCCGCGGCATCGACGAATCGCTGTTTCTCGAGATACAGATCACCGAGATTACTGTAGATGATGTAATTGAATGCCGGCTGACCGCGCTGATCGAGATACTTATCGATGCTGTCAGCGCCTTCCATGTAGGAAAAACTGATGCTCAGTACACGAAGCGTGTCTTCGACAAGTTCCTGGTTCGGTCGGCTTAGTTGCTCGAATTGTCGGTCGCCATCCTGCAGTTCGATGTTTCGAAGCTTGCGATCGAGTAATTCAAAGAACGGATCAAGGCTGTCTTCGTGCCATGCCAGCTTGAATTGCGACCAACCCAGTTTGTATAG
>CAYTNO010000230.1:0-4182 GCA_964439125.1 uncultured Woeseiaceae bacterium
GCAATTAAACGCGCTCCGCGGGGCGCGTTCCTCAAACGGGAACGGGACAACAAACGCCTGCCAAGACTGTTGAAGATACTAAAGACGAACCTGAAAAAATAGAATCTCTCACTGATCAAGAACCTGATAAAAAAGGTGAGTCTGACCCGAAGTTTGGGGTGGAAATGCCGGATGTCAAGTTGAATGAATCGACCGTTTTGGTCGAATCAACAGACCCAGGAGAAGGTACAACACCAGGCCCAATGGAAAAGGCTGTTTCCAAAGACAATAGTGAAAAAATGAGCCAGAAAAATGATGCTAAAAAATACATGGCTCTCGGTGTTGAAGCCGCAGGGCAGAAAGATCATCGCAAGGCTGTCGAGCATTTTAGCAAGGTCATTGAAATTCTACCAGATAGTGCAGTCGGGTTTTTTAACCTGGCTATTTTGTATTACCATCTTGAGAATTATGATATGGCCTATAAGCATGCTGAAAAGGCGATAGATCTGGGCTTACAATCCGCTCAATCCATACTGGAAAAGAGTAAATCAAAAATGGCCACTGCTTCAAAAGCGCCATCTGCTAATAAAAAAGAAAAGCCGCCAGCTAATGAAACTACGATTCAAACCATTGAAAATAAATCAGACCCTGAAAACCAAGCCTCGTTGGCACATCCAGAGCAAGAGTCGAAGGAAACTATTGCACCTGGTAAAAATGTCTTAAGACAATCGCAGGAGTTAGTAGAACCAGCAGAAACTAAGGAACCGATTGATAGAGACCCGCTTGCATCTGAAACACCTGCTCTGGCAGAATCACCGAAAGAAGAAAGCCCACAAGTTCCTTCCGAATCCGTTTCTGTCAGTGAGTATTTTGAACTGGGTATGGCGGCATCGGAAAGGAATGATTTTAATATTGCTCTGGAATATTTCAACAAAGTTGCGATGGTTTTGCCAAAAGTGCCATCAAGCTTTCTCAACATGGCGGATTTACACTATCGAATGAAAAATTATAAAACTGCCCGCAAACATGCCCAAAGAGCACTTGACCTGGGGGCATATTCAGCCCACCGTATATTGGATAAAATTGATAATTCGCTTGAGCTGCAACACGCTTGAGAATAATGCACTCACTGCAAATCCTAGTTCCTGCAACTCATCCATTTCGAACATTAACAATCGACCGATCGAGCTAACCGCTGCGATCAGGCACTCGCTATCTGCCGGTACCGGAGCAGGCACAACTGCCCTGCCACCGGCCGGCACGCGCAATATTGCCTTGCCGGCCTTGTTCCGCGTGACCAGATCCTCAAGCGTCACAATAAAGCCGTAGCCCGCATCGCTTGCGAGCAGATACTTGTGATTATTGTCACCGATCATGGCGCCACAAAACTCAGCGCCATCGGGTGGCTTGAATCGACTGGACAAGGGCTCGCCCTGCCCGCGCGCAGACGGCAACGTGTGTGCAGCGACGCTGTAAACGCGACCAGTACTGTCAATAAACATTGCCAGCTGATTGCTACGACCCTGTACAGCAGCGAGGTAGCCATCGCCGGATTTGTAGCTCAGTGCCAGTGCATCGACTTCATGGCCTCTCGCCGCGCGCGCGAAGCCGCGTTTCGATAAAACAACCGTTACGGGTTCGCTCGACACGAGTTGAGTTTCGTCGAGAGCCTGAGCGGCCTGACGTTCAACAATCGCAGTACGTCGATCGTCACCGTAGGCCTCAGCATCCTCTAGAATCTCTTTCTTGATGAGCGTCTTCAATCGCGCAGCACTTTTAAGCGTCTTCTCGAGCGACTCACGTTCTTCGTTCAACTCATCCTGCTCGCCGCGAATCTTCATCTCTTCGAGTTTGGCGAGATTGCGCAACCTGAGGTTCAGAATAGCCTCGGCCTGGATGTCGGTCAGCTTGAAACGCTTCATCAGCACGGGCTTGGGCTCATCCTCTTCGCGGATGATCTTGATAACTGCGTCAATACTCAGATAGGCAACCAGCAGGCCGTCGAGGATGTGCAGGCGATCAGTGACGATCTGTAAACGATGACTCAGGCGACGCCTGACCGTTTCCTTCCTGAATTTCAGCCATTCAGTCAGCAGCTTGACGAGATTGAACGCCTGCGGCCGGCCATCCAGGCCAATGATGTTCATATTGACGCGGCAAGTGCGCTCGAGTGAGGTCGTCGAAAACAGATGCGACATCAACTCGTCTTTGTTGACGCGATTTGATTTGGGGCTGATGACAAGACGCGTCGGGTCTTCGTGATCCGATTCGTCTCGCAGGTCTTCAACTTGCGGTAACTTTTTCGCACGCATCTGCATTGCGATTTGCTCGAGCACCTTGCCACCCGATATCTGGTGCGGCAGCGAAGTGATCACAATGTCGCCGTTCTCGATTTTATACGCCGCACGCAAGCGCAACGTACCGCCGCCGGTTTCATAAATCTCTTTGATGTCATCGCGCGGTGAAACAAGCTCGCCCCCGGTCGGGTAGTCGGGACCTTTAATGTGCTTCATTAAAGCCGTGACATTGGCTTTCGGATTGTCGATTAATTGGATCAGCGCGCTCGCAACTTCTTTCAGGTTGTGCGGCGGCACATCGGTGGACAAACCGACAGCAATGCCGCTCGTGCCATTCAACAACAGGTTCGGCAGTCGCGCGGGCAATACGACGGGCTCGTCCATCGTGCCGTCGAAGTTCGGCAGCCAATCGACCGTACCGTGCGCGAGCTCCTGCAGCAGGCTCTTCGCATACGGCGTGAGCCGCGATTCCGTATATCGCATCGCTGCGAAGGACTTGGGATCGTCAGTCGACCCCCAGTTGCCCTGCCCATCGATAACCGTATAGCGGTACGAGAAGTCCTGCGCCATCAGTACCATCGCTTCGTAGCAGGCTGAATCGCCGTGCGGATGAAACTTGCCAATAACGTCGCCGACCGTGCGTGCTGATTTTTTCGGTTTTTGCCCGGCGGACAGACCGAGCTCGCTCATCGCATAAATAATGCGTCTTTGCACGGGCTTCAAGCCATCGCCGATCTGCGGCAACGCCCTGTCCAGGATGACGTACATCGAGTAGTCGAGGTACGCCTTCTCGGTGTACTCCTTTAGCGGCTGCTGCTCGACGCCTTCTAGATTCAAACTATTCTGCATACGTTATACCTCGGCAAGATTGCCTTTGGTTTCGAGCCATTTGCGACGATCTTTGGCCCGCTTCTTCGCCAGTAACATGTCCATAAGCTGATCGGTCTTATCCTTGTCGCTAATGGTTAGTTGCACGAGCCGCCGCGTGTCGCGATTCATGGTTGTCTCGCGCAACTGCCCCGGGTTCATCTCGCCAAGGCCTTTAAAACGCGTGACGGTTACTTTGCCGCGCAGCCTTTCCGCCTCGATACGATCGAGTATGCCTTTGCGCTCGCTATCGTCGAGCGCATAGAACACCTGCTTACCAACATCGATCCGATACAGCGGCGGCATCGCAACGTACACATGTCCCGCCAACACCAGTTCGCGGAAGTGCCGCAGGAATAGCGCGCAAATCAGTGTCGCGATATGCAGGCCGTCGGAGTCTGCATCGGCCAGAATACAAACTTTATGATAACGAAGACTATCGAGGTCGGTATCGCCCGGGTCGATGCCCAACGCGATGCTGATGTCATGCACCTCCTGCGATGCCAGGATCTCGCTGGAGTCGACCTCCCAGGTGTTCAGGATCTTGCCCCGCAGTGGCATGATCGCCTGCGTATTGCGATCGCGGGCTTGCTTTGCTGAGCCACCGGCCGAGTCCCCCTCTACCAGGAAAATCTCGCAAAGTTCGGGCTCCTGGGATGTGCAATCAGCAAGTTTGCCGGGCAATGCCGGACCCGAGACGATCTTTTTACGGACTACTTTCTTCGCGGCCTTGAGCCGTCGCTGCGCCTTGTTTATCGCAAGTTGCGCAATGAGGTCACCGGTTTCGGGATGCTGGTTGAGCCACAGTGAGAAACTGTCTTTGAGAACACCGCTAACGAATGCGGCAGACTCCCGAGACGAAAGCCTTTCTTTCGTCTGCCCCGAGAATTGCGGGTCCTCAAGTTTGACGCTAAGCACAAAATTCAGGCCATCCCAAACATCCTCAGGCGCAATTGTAATGCCTCGCGGCAACAGGCTCCTGAAGTCGGCGAATTCGCGGATGGAGTTTGTGAGCCAGGTACGCATGCCATTAACATGA
>CAYTNO010000231.1:0-4165 GCA_964439125.1 uncultured Woeseiaceae bacterium
ACGGACGACCAAAAAAGAATGGCTTCAAAAACAACTGAAAAATTCGTAATACGTTTCGGCGCAGCTCTTATAGCTGTCGCCACTGGTTTTATTTTCAGCATGCCCGCTAATGCTCAGGACGACAGCATCTTCGATGAAATTGTCGTGACCGTTCAAAAACGCGAGCAGAACATCATGGATGTCCCGGTCGCGGTCACAGCGTTGACAGGTGCTGACATTCAGGCTTCTGGCATCAAGGATGTATTCGATCTGCAGCAAAACGTACCCAGCCTCATCGTGGGTCAGAGTCAAACCGCGACGACATCCAACTTCCAGATTCGCTCGGTCGGCAGTACCGCAAATAACTTCGGCGTCGAGTCTTCGGTTGGGTTGTACGTTGATGGCGTGTATCGCTCGCGTCAAAGCTCAATGATCAATGACCTTGTCGATGTCGAGGCTGTCGAGGTACTACGTGGTCCGCAGGGAACTCTGCTGGGTAAGAACACGTCAGCAGGCGCAATCTCCGTTCGCTCCGTGCGGCCCGGCCACGAAACAGACGCGTTCATCGAGGTAACGGCCGGCGATATGGGCCTGGCGAAAGTAAGTGGCGCTGCGAATATTTCGATTAACGATGAGCTCGCCTTCCGCGGCACAATTTTCGCAACTCAACGCGACGGCTATATCGACGACTATCGCCTTGGCGAGGATGTGTACAACGATCGCGATCGCCAGGGTGTTCGGCTGCAACTCGCCTACAACGAGCCAAATGATGACCTCAATTGGCGCCTGATCGCAGACTACGCAGAAATCGACGAGATCTGTTGTGTCGGCGTTGGCAATGTCGACAATCTCTACTCACGGAACAGCCTGTTCAATCCGGCTACAGGTCCTGTAGTGGGCACGGACACGAGTATTTTGGGACTCGGTGGCACCGTGTTTACCGACTACCCGTATCCACAACCCTTCCTGGATGCGCTCGCAGGATTGCCGGGCACGCTCGTCACTGGCTCAGGCTTCGAAGACGGTGTTGTGG
Organism: uncultured Woeseiaceae bacterium; assembly: GCA_964439125.1. GTDB lineage: Bacteria > Pseudomonadota > Gammaproteobacteria > Steroidobacterales > Woeseiaceae > UBA1847. The sequence continues at coordinate 1,013 of CAYTNO010000231.1, forward strand.
CGTACAACGTCCTTCCCGAATCCGAAAACCAGGATTCCGGTCTGTCGTTCGAAATCAATAAAACCCTCGGTAATGGAATGACGTTCACATCGATCACGGCTTATCGCTCATTCGATACTCTGGATTTTTCCGACGTCGACTTTACGGACGTCCCGCTGTTAGAGCGAACGAATGACGCGACGCAGGAATCTTTGTCGCAGGAGTTTCGCCTGGCCGGCGAGTTTGGCGAAGGCAGCCACTATGTCGCCGGTTTGTACTATTTCGGGCAGGAAATCATCAACCGGAAATCAACGAACGACGCGGGATTTCTTAGCTTATTGCTAAATTCCAACCCAGATATCATCGGGGCCGGTGCCGGTGTCGATGGCGTCGCTGCCATTTTTGGAGCCGCCGGATTCTTGCCAGCTGGAAATCCGGCTGTTTTGCCGGGCACAACCGCGCTTGACGTGGTTAAGCAGGACCATTCGGGCTATGCCGCATTTGCTCAGGTGGACTTTGCAGTAAGCGACGAATTGACATTTACGCTGGGCGCTCGTTACACCGACGAGACCAAGGACATCGATGCTGTTTACACGCAGAGCCTGCCTTCCGACACGCTCAGGCCTGACTTCGGCGCATTGACCGTAAAACTGTGCTCTCTGGACGCCGCATGCGCCCCATTCCTGCCACCCGGTTCGGATGTTTTCAACCCGGCCGACCCCGTTGCCTCACTGCCAGTTTTCGAGCCGTATTTCACCCCCGGCTGGGGCATCTTCGTATTTGACCCGCTGGCGCCAAGACCCAACATAGATGAATCGGTCAGTGACGATCAGGTCACCGGCACAGCGAAGGTAACCTGGTATGCGACTGACGCAACGATGTTCTACGCCTCATACGCGACCGGCTTTAAATCTGGCGGCACGAATGACGACAGAATCGCTCCGGCATTCGACATCGTCTTTGGTCCGGAAACATCCGAGTCGATTGAAATTGGCTTCAAAGGCGACGTCGGACCAGTCCGTCTCGGTATCGTGCTCTACGATACGCAGTACGAAGACTTCCAGGCAAACTCATTCACTGGTACCGGCTTCAATCTGCAAAACGCAGGTGATTTGGACACAAACGGCGTTGAAGTCGAGTTCGATTGGCGTCCTTTCGAGTCTACGAAAGTGCAAGGTCACTTCTCACACAACAAAGGCGAGTACAAATCGTTCGTAAACGGTACCTGCCGTGATGCCTTCCAGTTCCATTCGCAGATGCCTGACCCAGGGCTGGCAAGTGGCCTCAACCCGATTCTCGACGCAGAGCGCTGCGATCGCTCCGGCGATCCGTTGCCGTATAACCCCGAAGATCAGTTTTTTGTATCTCTTACGCAGGATATCGAGGTCGGCGACGACATCGTGTATTTCCGCGGCGAGTATTCACACTATTCCAATCAATTCACGGATGGCGACGACGATCCATTCACCGAGCAGGATGCCTATGAAGTCGTCAACGTGCGCATCGGCTACATCTTTACTGACTGGAATGCGGAGCTCACTCTTTGGGGACGCAATATCACCGACGAGCGCTATTTCCATGGCTCGTACGACCGACCGGCGCAAGTGGGGAGCGTAAATTCTTACCCGGGAGAGCCGTCAAGCGTCGGTGTAACGTTCCGCAAGGGCTTCGACTAAAACAACAACCTGTCAGGGGCGGCAGGCACTCGTCTGCCGCCCCTTTTTTTTGGGGCAAATCAATGCGTACTTTACTTACCGCGACTCTTATCGCGCTACTCACCTCTGTGGCGGTTGCCGAACTTCCGACAGGCTATTGGCCAGTCGAGAAAACGCAGCCAATTCTCGATACGACAATGAGGCTTGAGCTCGATCCTGACCTGAGCCATCTGACAAAGGCCGAATCTCGCGCTGTCGACGAATTACTAGCCGCAGGTGCGGTTATTCACGAACTGTATGAGAAACAACGTCACGCGCAGGCGCACGATGCAAAACTCGCGCTCGCCGAACTCCATCAAAAGAGCGGCAAGACGGTTGCTACACAAAACCTGCTGGATCTTTTTCATCTATCCAAAGGGCCGATAGCGACAACGCTGGATAACGAGCGTCTGGCGTTTGTTCCGGTCGATAAAGAGCACCCGGGCAAGAACATCTACCCCGCCGGCCTTCAGCGTGACGAGATTGATGCATATCTGGTCGCACACCCAACACAAGCGAGCGAAATACTCGGTCTGCGCAGCGTGGTACGTCGTGCAAGCGCTGATAATATCGCTGCTGATCTCGCCAGGCTTGATGCCTTTCCCGAGATCGATGCTCTGCATATTGGTCTGCGAGCCCGGCTTGAGAGCCCTGGTAAAGACGCCAGTGCTTTTTATGCCGTTCCCTATGCGCTCGCATACGCCGGGGAATTGCGGCAAGTGCGCCAGCATCTGAATGCCGCCGCAGACCATATCGCGATGGAAACGCCGGATTTTGCCGCCTATTTAAGAAATCGAGGGCGGGATCTGTTGAGCGGCAACTACGAGTCTGGAGATGCTTCGTGGGTAACCGGTGACTTCGGCGGCCTGAATATTCAAATCGGTAGTTACGAGACTTACGACGACAGCCTGCTCGGCGTCAAGGCAACTTACGCTGCAAGCATCCTTGCACGCGATGAAGAAAAGAGCCGTTCGCTGATTGATGCGCTCGCTGGACTGCAAACAATTGAAAACTCTTTGCCGTACGAGCATGCCAAGCAAGTGAGCTCCAGAATACCCGTCGGTGTGTACAACATTATTGCCGACTTTGGGCAGTCTCGAGGTGCGAACACGGCCACGATATTGCCGAACAATGCAGACTTTACGCGCAAATACGGCAGAACCATTCTCTTGCGTTACAACATCATGGCAAACCCGGCGATTTTCGCTAATAGAAAGAAAAGCTTTGATGCTGTTGTTGACCCTTGTTGCAACGACGATCTAACGTCTGAAGGCGGCTTCAACCGCACCCTTTGGCATGAGGTTGGACACTATCTTGGTGTTGCAAAGACTGCTGATGGACGAAATCTTGGCGAAGCGCTTGCCGATACCGCCGATCTGTTAGAGGAAATGAAATCGGATCTGGTCTCGCTGTATGCGATACCAGCACTTCATGCATCGGGCTTTCACGATGACGACACAGCTCGCGCACATTACGCTGA
>CAYTNO010000232.1:0-4152 GCA_964439125.1 uncultured Woeseiaceae bacterium
GCGGCTCGCCGAGCCTTCCCGATCGGGGGTGATGTGCTCCATCGACAAACCGGCTATGTTGGCCAGCTTCAGCGCCCACTCATACTTGGTGCCCCCTTCGAGGGAGGAATAGTGATAGACGCCCCTCCCCTCGATTTCCAGGAGATGGGCCACGGCCCTGGCGACGTCGTCGGTCCAGGTCGGGAAACGAATGCCGGCGTGATCCAGACTCGAAGGGGCCGGATCCTGAGTCTGAAATGAGGTCAGGGGACCGATGCAGACCACCGGCGATCTGAGCGAAGTACTGATTGTTACGTAAAATGACGTTAATTAAAGTCGACTAGGCCACAGAATAGTAGCAAATCTACCAGATATAGCAGTCAGGTTAGCTCGGCTCTGGCGGATTCGAATTCCGCGCGATCTTCATCTGATGGCGTCGGGTACTTCAGTCCAATACTCTGCAATGCATCAACTATGATGCTGGCCACGCGAGCCTGCATATAGGGTTTGCTGTCAGCCGGGATAGCGTACCAGGGCGCCCAGGGACGTGACGTGGCGTTGAGCGCTTGCTCGTACGCATGCATATAGTCATCCCAGTGGCGGCGTTCGACGACGTCTCTTGGCTCGAATTTCCAATTCTTTTCCGCTTGGTCAAGCCTCGATAAAAAGCGCTTCTTTTGTTCGTCCTTGGAAACGTTGAGCCAAAATTTGAGTATCACCGTGCCATTGCGAGCGAGGTGCTCCTCCTGTTCTCTGATCGACTGAAGACGATCGTCCCAGATCGTATCCAGATCGATCTCACCCGGTAATTTCTGTGCAGACAGTATCTGCGGGTGAACTCGAACAACAAGTACTTCTTCGTACTGGCTCCGATTAAAAATTCCAATGCGCCCACGCTCTGGTAAACGACATGTCGTGCGCCAAAGGAAGTCATGGTCAAGTTCCTGGCTGGACGGTTTCTTGAAACTAAAAACCTGGCAACCGGATGGGTCAACGCCCTGCATCACAGCTCGGATTGTGCTGTCCTTGCCGGCAGCGTCCATCGCCTGGAATACGATCAGTACCGAGTGGCGATCGCCGGCCGCCAGAACGCGCTGCAATTTATTGAGGTTGCTCGTTGCTTCCTTACGATGCTTCTTCCTGTGGAGGTGGCCCTCGGTTATTGGCGTCGTGCTGGCGTCTTTTACGCGAAAGCTGTCATCAAACGGCACAAGATACGGTGACTCGGGTGCTTCAAACGTCATCGGTTTTCTCCATTTGTTCTTGATTCTCTATCGTGTGTTGCGCCAGTGCCCACGCAACATGCTCAGCTACAATATCGGATTCTGAGTGCCGTTGCGCCTCCAGCGCAGCGATGATCTCCGGCGTTGTTGCGGCATTGCCCAAACCTACCGCTACATTACGCAGCCAGCTTTCGTAGCCGATACGCCGAATTGCGCTGCCTTCGGTGTTCGCAAGCCAGGTTTCTTCGCTCCACGCGAACAGCTCCGTCAGTTCTGCCGAGTTGAGTCCATGCCGCGGCGCAAAGTCATCTTCAGTAGTGTGTTTGGCGAATTTGTTCCACGGGCAGAATATCTGGCAGTCGTCGCAGCCATAAATGCGGTTACCAATCGCTTTTCGAAACTCGACAGGAATTGCCTCTCGATTTTCGATAGTGAGATACGAAATGCAGCGGCGTGCATCAACTTTGTACGGCGCAACAATCGCCTGCGTTGGACATACGTCAATGCATGCCCGGCACGTACCGCAATGTCCCACCGCCGCCTTATCAATTGGCAATGGAAGGTCGGTGTACAACTCGCCGAGGAAGAACCAGGAACCGGCTTTCTTACTGATGATATTCGTGTGCTTGCCAATCCATCCGATGCCGGCCTTCTCAGCGATCGGTTTTTCCAGCACAGGTGCGCTGTCGACGAATACCCGGTAGCCGAATTCTCCAATACTTGACTGGATTTTCGACGCGAGTTTCTGCAGTCGGCTGCGCAATACTTTGTGATAGTCACGACCCAACGCATAACGTGAGACGTACGCGCGTGAGTCATGATCCAGCAGCTGCTCCGGGTCTTCGTTCTCCTGCGGCAGGTAATTCATGCGTGCGGAGATCACCCGCATTGTTCCTGGCACCAACTCTTCTGGCCGGCTGCGTTTCGTGCCGTGCTTTCCCATGTACAGCATCGAGCCATGGCAGCCCTCGTCGAGCCACGACTGGAGCCGGGACTCTGCATCGGCAAGATCGATGTCGCTGACGCCGATTTGCTGAAAACCGAGTTCTTCGCCCCAGCGCAGGATGTCGCCCTTGAGCGCCGTCAGATCATCGGTCGGTTTTTCAGGTAATTGTGTAGGTGGTAGTGGCAATTCATGTTCCCTGTCTGCGCACAGTATAATCGCCGATATGATGACCATACCTTCAGATATTTATTCGGTAGCAACTGTCCGCGAGATTGATCGTACCGCGATTGAAGAGCTGGATATCCCGGGATACACGTTGATGACCCGTGCGGGCGCCGCATCTGTTGCCGCGGCGCGTGAGAGATTTCCGGATGCCCGGCGCTGGCAGCTTATCTGCGGTGCCGGCAATAACGCGGGTGACGGCTATGTGGTGGCGCGGCTCGCTGCGCTCGACGGAATTGCCGTCTCGGTAGTCGCACTTGTCGATCCGACTACTCTGATCGGCGACGCCGCAACAGCCTACGGAGACTTCACGGCCGAGGGCGGAGTGGCCATGCCTTGGGCAGGCGAGCTCGATGCGGAGGCGGAGCTACTGGTAGACGGGATGCTCGGCAGTGGGCTCATGCGCGACGTTGAGGGCGATTTCGCAGCAGGCGTTTTGGCAATTAATGAACATCCCGCGCCTGTGCTGGCACTGGATATTCCCACCGGCCTGCATGGCGACACCGGATCAGTGCTGGGTTGTGCGGTGCTGGCGGATCTCACCGTGACATTTGTCGGCCTCAAAGCCGGTCTGTTCCTCGATCAGGGACCCGATTTTTGCGGTGAACTGGTGTTTGCGGGGCTTGATATTCCCGCGGCTGCGAGCGCGGCAAGCAAAATAGAGTTACGGCGTATCGACGACAAAACCGTCAGGCAACATTTGCCCAGACGTCGTCGGACAGCGCACAAAGGCGATTTCGGGCACGTTCTGATGGTCGGCGGAGCAGCTGGCATGCCTGGCGCCATCCGCTTGTGCGGCGAAGCGGCGTTGCGAAGTGGGGCTGGCAGAGTGAGCATTGCAACCGATCCGGGACATGCCGCGATCATTGTGGCAAACCGGCCGGAGCTCATGTGTCACGGCGTGAACGGCGCCGACGACCTTAAGCGACTGATTGATAACGCAGATGTCGTTGCTGTTGGACCCGGGCTGGGTCAATCACCCTGGGCCGCTGAACTTATGGCGGTGGTTGCAGATTGCGAACTGCCGTCAGTCTGGGACGCCGATGCCCTCAATTGGCTGGCCGAGTCGCCAGGCAAGTCGAAAAATCGTGTTATTACCCCGCATCCAGGCGAAGCGGCAGTGCTGTTGGGTTCGACGGCTGCCGAGGTGCAAGCGGACAGACCGTCAGCTTTGACGAGCCTGCAGGATCTCTACGGCGGTGTTGTCGTTCTCAAAGGTGCCGGATCCCTCGTTTCCAGCGTTTCGGGGGCGCCATGGCTAAGTGCATCGGGGAACCCGGGTATGGCGGCGCCGGGCATGGGCGATGTATTGGCAGGAATCGTTGCGGCTTTGCTCGCACAAGGTCTTGCCCCGGAGCAGGCCGCTGCCACCGGCGTTGAAATACATGCGCAGGCTGGCGACAAAGCCGCAGAGGCAGGTGAGCGCGGGCTCCTGGCATCAGATCTGTTGTCTGAGCTTCGAGGGCTCATTAACCCATGAAGCTGCATTTGGCTGATGCTGCGGCGACCGAAGCGCTCGCCAGTAAGCTCCTTGCGGTGCTGCCAGCCGATACGGCTGGCTGGACGCTGCTCCTTGAGGGCGAGCTCGGCGCCGGCAAGTCGACGTTCGCGCGGGCGCTCATAACTGCGATGGGTCATTCTGGCGCCGTTCCAAGTCCCACGTACACGCTCGTCGAGCCCTATCAGCTTGCTGGTAGAAGAGTCTATCATGTTGATTTATATAGGATATCCAGTGAAGAGGAGCTGCGCTACCTCGGCTGGAGTGAGTTGGAAGACGGCCTT
>CAYTNO010000233.1:0-4146 GCA_964439125.1 uncultured Woeseiaceae bacterium
CGCAACCAGCAGCGTGCGACCCTCGACGATGGGGTGGTGGATCGTCGATACGATGCTGCCGGTAACGCGGCCGAGGATCATCAGGCCAGATCCTCCGGAGAGTAAAGTCTCACCTCGTCGACCAGGCCGACGATGGCATCGTCGACCGGCACGAAGGACGGCTCGAGTGTCAGCGCAGCTTCACGGCTCGCAACCCAATAAATCACCTGGCCGGGACCCGCCATGCGCGTGCCGTCGGCGCAGACCAGGGGTTCGCCTTCGGGCTTTCCTTCTCGGCTGAGTGGCTGGACCCACAGCAGTGGTGTGGCGGACAGTTCGTCTACCAGCACCGCCGGAACGACAGTTCCGATTACGCGTCCCAGGAGCATGCGATCTCCTCGGGGTATTCGGCGCTGGCCAGTTCGAAAGCGGGGCAGAGGCCGAAGCGCGTGCCGTGATCCAGAAGCTGCCGCAGGTCAGGATCGAGTCGCGGCAGCAAAGTCTTCGCGAGTAGCTGATCGCCGGCTCGCTCTGTACAGATGCTGAGCGCTGTCTCGGCGTCGGTAAGGTCACCGCTCATCAGTGCCAGCGCGTGGCCACCGAGGTCATCGCCAAGACGAATCTCGGAAAGAATGACCGGGGTGCTCTTGACCGCAGCGTCGACGGCGGCCAGCAGGGCGGGTGACGAGCGGGTGTCGAACAATGCCAGCGCGTCGCCCTTCATGTCTCGCCGTATGCCCAAAACCGCATCATGCAGGGCAGGGTGGACGTCCCCGAGGAATACGCTGCCACATAGATGTTGCTCAGCTTCGCCCTGTTGTGTTCCGGCCAGGAAGGCCTCTTCCGTGCTGGCGACGCTGCCGCCAACCAGGATCAGGAAACGACCCGGGTGAATCGTCCCGCAGCGAAGTAATGCGATGGGCGCCCGTTTGACCATCAGGTCACTTGCCAGGACGCCGGCCGCAATCGTCTCGAATTCCAGTAGCGCCAGGGCTCCGTGACGTTTCATCTTCTGCGCCACGCGGTTTATACGATACGGAAGTGATCGACGAGGACGCAGCGCCGCAGCCGACTAAAAGCGACGGGTCCGGTGAGTCCCTCGCCGGTGGGACTGGCGATCGTAAAGCTACAGTGACCTTCCCCCCCTTCGCCCAGGCCGGCATAGAACGGGCCGTTCTTGGTAAAAATACTGGTGTTGATAGTTCGCGCCATGCGACTCAATGCATCGATGTCGCGTGAGTACATACCGGCCGAGTGGCCGAAACCGTGTTCGGCTTCCTTCGCCAGCTCAATCGCGCGATCAACGTCGGCGACGGAGGTAACCGGCAGCACCGGCATCATTTGTTCGGTCCAGATCAGCGGGTGGTCGTTAGGGACTCGTGCGACCAGAAGTGGTGGGTCGCCCGTGGCTGAAATGCCGGCTCGTTTGAGAATTTCGCTCGCGTTCTTGCCGATGAGATCTTTCTCGACGACTGCTCGTTGCCGTGGCCCGCGCTGCTCGCTGAAGATCACCCGTTCCACACGATGCAGCTCACCCTCGTTTAACAGGTAGGCTCCGTGTTGCTTCATTTGCTGCAGCAGCTCGTCGACAATGCTTTCGACGGCGATGACTTCCTTCTCGTCCACGCACACGATGTTGTTGTCGAAGGAGGCGCCCGCGACGATTTTGCGGCCGGCGAGCGCAAGATCGGCTGTCGCATCAACAACGACCGGTGGGTTACCCGGGCCGGCGCATATCGCACGCTTGCCGCTCGTCATTGCCTGACGAACAACGCCACTGCCTCCGGTTACAGCGAGGATTCGAATACCTGCGTGGCTCATAAGTTCTTGCGCAGACTCGATCGTCGGCTCGGCGACCGCACTGACCAGGTTGGCCGGGCCGCCACCGCGAATAATCGCGTGGTGCAGGAGCCGAATATTGGCCATGGAGCATTCGCGGGCGCTGGGATGTACGTTGAAAACAACGCTATTGCCCGCCGAGACCATGGCGATGGTGTTGCAGATGATCGTGGAGGTTGGATTGGTTGTCGGTGTAATGGCGCCGATTACGCCGTATGGCGCGTATTCGGTTAGCGTCAGTCCATTGTCCCCGGTGACGGCATGCGGCGTGAGCACTTCGGTCCCGGAAGTCTTCCGCGCAACCAGGCGGTTCTTGATGATCTTGTGCTCGACCCTGCCAAGCCCGGTCTCTTGCTGGGCGTGGCGTGCGAGCTCCTCGGCGTGCTCGAGCATGGACTCACGAATCGAGGCGATGATCTTTTGCCGGCCTTCGAGCGACATGCCGTCGAGTTCGCGGTATGCAACATTTGCTGCTGCGACCGCATCATCGACCGTGGCGAAGACTCCCTCACCGAGCGCTTCGCGAGAAACCCTCGTCGGCGCGCTGTGCATCGCAGTGATGTGAGGTTTTTCGGCCGACGGAGCCCCGAGGCGTTGGGCGAGGCGGGTGGCAATGACATCCACCTGCCGATCAGTCAGGAGGCCTGCGTTTCCGCCGGGTCGGCTCATCAGTCAGCCTCCCCCTTGCGGTATTTTTCGTCGCCCTCGATCTCCCAAGTGTCGACGATCGCCATGACGACCGCGTCAACGGGCTTATTGTCGGTGGCTGCTGTCTGGCGCGCGGATGAACCGCTCGCGAAAAGCACCATTTCGCCGACGCCGGCTCCGACGGCATCCACCGCGACTACCGAGCCGCCGGCAGGTTTGTTGTCGTGACCCCAAAGACCCAACATCAGGAACTTGAATCCCTGCAGCTTGGAGTCCTTTTCGGTGGCAACGACGGTACCGAGCACTTTCGCGAGTTTCACGGCTGCTCCTATTTGCTAGTGACTACTTCTTTTTTGTCGCTTCTGTATCGCGACCCAAAGGTATCGTCATGTCGACGCCAGTGTGCGGGCGTGCGATTACATGCACAGCCACCACGTCGCCAACGCGGGCGCCCGCGGTTCGGCCAGCGTCACACGCAGCTCTAACTGCGGCGACGTCGCCGCGCACGACAGCGGTTGTGTAGCCGCCACCGGTTTTCTCGTAGCTCACGAGTTCGACCTTCGCCGCTTTTACCATTGCGTCGGCCGCCTCTACCATGGCCGGAAAGCTCCGGCATTCGATCATTCCTAATGCTTCTGACATCGCTATGCTCCTCGCGAATCGGGCCCTCGAGCCCTGGTTAATCTATGTAAGAACTATTTTTTTGTACTGCCCGTGACGGCGTTAATCGCCAGCGTTGCCGCTTCGTGCGCGACCACCACATCTTTTTCCTCGCCGCCGATGTAAACGCGGCCAAAGCTGCCGACTGCTCGTACTTCGAGGATATTGATATCTGCGGCCTTCTCGGCCTCGTTGGCTGCCAGTGCCGCATAGGCTGCCGGCTCGACTTCGAGCACGAACAGCGTCTGCCCGGCAAGGATCATGTTGCCGTGACGAAAGCGGTTGATCAGCATGGTCTGCGTATCTTCGAGGTGACGGACCACCTCGTTCGAAACGACGCGCGGTTTGTGTCGATCGTTTTCCTCGAGCCCGAGGGCGTCGAGAATCGCTTGCCCGGCCTGGCGGACATCGGCCTGGCTGTCGGAGTGCAGTTCAAGCATGCCGTAGTGCCGCTCGACGATCTGCATACCCGGCGTTACGTCCGTGGATTTTAGCGCGACGTCAAGAATGTGATTGATCGCCATGCCGGGGGCGATCTCAACGAACAGACTCGCCTGGCCGACCTTGGGAAGGTAACCCTTTGAGATCGTCGCCTGAAAGGAGGCGAACTGCGGCTGTAACGAATCCAGAAAAACATAAGCTCTAAGATCGACCATCGATTTAACTCCTCAAGCGCTAATGCTTGTCGATTTTGCTTCTCGCACGATGCCAATGCTGGCACTTGCACCAAGACGTGTGGCTCCCGCCTCGATCATCGCTTTGGCATCGCTGTAAGAACTGATTCCACCGGAGGCCTTGACCTCCATGCCGGCGCCGCGAACGACTTCGGCCATGAGTGCGACATCGCTCACGGTGGCGCCACCGGTCGAAAAGCCGGTAGATGTTTTGACGAAGTGCGCACCGGCGCGTCGTGCCAGCTCCGAGGCGCGCCGCTTTTCGTCGTCGGACAGAAGCGCAGTTTCCAAAATGACTTTGCACACCGCATTGCCGTCGATACAGTCTTCGACCACGGCCTGGATA
>CAYTNO010000234.1:0-4143 GCA_964439125.1 uncultured Woeseiaceae bacterium
TTGTCTATTCAACGCCCGTCATGTTCGCCGGACCTGGCTCCAACTATCCGTACACGGGTGAGTTCTTTGTAGTCGGGGAAAACAGCAGCATACGGCTGGTGGCCGACAATGACGTCGATGTTCATATCGACATCGATTCGGATGACGACACCGTTGTTGACGAGACGATAGTGACCACCTGGGCTGAACTAGCGAGCATGTAAGGCCTCAGTCGCGCAATCTTCGGCTTTGGATCCGCTCTGGTATTATGTGAACTGGCGCAAGGACTGACCGACCAATATGCGAGACATTAACAATGCCTATGTTGATCACGCCGACAAGAGATAACCTGAACAAGATCGTTATCCTCAATCCGAAAGGGGGTTGCGGCAAGTCGACGATCGCGACCAACATCGCGGCGAGCTATGCCCGGCAAGGCTCACGAACGACGATCATGGACTATGACCCGCAGGGTTCGACCATGGGGTGGCTGGATCGGCGGCCTTCCGATCTGCCGGCCATTCACGGCATCGCCGCGTTCAAGAAGACAATGCATGCAACGAGAAGCTGGCAACTCCGAATTCCCGACGACACATGCAACCTGATTGTCGATTCCCCCGCCGGTCTGAATCACGACGACTTGCGTGAAGTAACACGCGATGCCGCGAGCATCCTTGTACCAGTTCTGCCTTCATCGATGGACATCGAAGCCGCATCGCGCTGCATCGCAGATTTATTGTTGGTAGCCAAGATTGATCGGCGCGATCGAAAACTGGCGGTGGTCGCGAACCGAACTCGCAAAAACACCAAGAGCTTTGCTCGGCTTATGCGTTTTCTCGACTCGCTCGGTATTCCAATTATTGCTGTGTTGCGTGACAGCCAGAATTTTGTGCGCTCAGCCGAACAGGGTATTGGCCTGGTCGAGATGCAGCCAAGTCGTGTGCGTCCTGATGTTGAACAACTTGAGAAAATAGTCAGTTGGCTCGATGGCTGGGCCGATAGGCGACGCAACACAACGAACGTCACCGGGATAAGACGTCAACCGTTGTCCCGTATTTCGATGCTGCGCAAACCTCAGGTCAGCTCGGCCTGAATCTCGGCAAATAACTCCACGTCAATATTGCCGCCCGATAACACGACCGCTGTCGTCTTGTCTTTGGTATCCAACTTTCCGGCGAGTATCGCGGCAAGTGCAGCGGCACCGCCAGGTTCGACAACCAGCTTGAGATGCCGAAAGGCGAAGCGTATCGCGTTTCGAATCTCTTCTTCGGTGACAACCAGACCGCGCACGCCAAGTCGATGCATGATGTCGAACGTCATCTGACCCGGCGTTTCGGCGAGCAACGCATCGCAGATCGACGGCGTCGTTTGCGAGACGCTTACTCGCTCACCGCTTTCGAGCGATTTCGCTGTATCGTCGTAATGTTCTGGCTCCGCTGTATATACGGAGGCCTTCTCCAGGCACGCTTTTAGTGCGACAGCGCAGCCCGACGTTAGGCCGCCACCACCGCAGGGAATTACTACCTGGTCTGCAGGCAACCCGAGCGCCTGAGATTGCCGTGCGATTTCCAGGCCGACGGTTCCCTGGCCGGCGATGATGTGGGGATGATCATAGGACGGCACAATGGCCGCGCCACACTCGGCCGCAATACCGCGAGCAATCGCCTCGCGATCCTCCGTGTAACGATCATAGGTAACAATCTCACCGCCAAGCCTGCGCGTATTGTCCAACTTGGCCTGCGGCGCGTCTTCCGGCATAACAATGGTCGTCTTGATACCGAGGAGCTTGCCAGCAAGCGCGACACCTTGGGCATGATTGCCCGACGACCATGCCACCGCGCCATGCCTCGCTTCTTCTGCGGAGAGCTGGCTCAGCAGGTTGTACGCACCCCGAATCTTGAAAGACCCAATTGGCTGAAAGCTCTCAGGCTTAAGCAGTACGCGGCCGCCGACACTCTGGTCAAGCTCGGCACTTCGCAGCAACGGTGTTTCCACTGCAATGCCGGACAGGCGCTCAGCGGCGCCTTCAATATCCACAAGATCAAGCATTGAAAGATACCGTCGGATTTGTCATGAAATGGAACTATACCGTGGAACCGGCAAAAAATACCGGCCCCGAAGGGCCGGCAAGGTGGCGACTCTCAAGGAGTCGGGAGGAAACCGGTCTAGTTCGGGTTAGCGGCGAATGATCGTGAATTTTCGATGAATAACTTCAGGCTGACCCGTCGCTCCAGTGCGTAGCTATCATCTGTGTTGTCCTGAGCAGGAGCCTCGCCATGGGCAGAGACGCGGATTCGCGCTGGATGTACACCGGCTGATATCAACTGGTCACGCACGAACTCGACACGCTTTTTCGACAGCTCCCGGTTGTAATCTTCGTCGCCACGTTCGTCAGCAAAACCATCAAGTTGCACACGAATATCGGGCATCGATGCGAGGCTTCCGGCGAGTTGCGCAAGGCGATCTCCGGTCGTATCGGCAAGAGCGTGTTCGTCAGTGCGAAACAGCAAATCCATGGCGATACCAGCTTGCAGCAGATTGATGAGCTGCGGCCGGTCAAACTCCCGCATGCGGTCCAGTTCAACGCCAAGTGAATCAACATCGGTCTTGAGTGATTGAACATCAAGTTCGAGATTGGAGGCGGTATCGCGTGAGCTATCGAGAGAAACAGTCAGTTCATCGATTGTTATGGCTTTCTTGTACATCGTATCGCCAATTTTGGCGCCAATTGCCGCTCCAATTATAAAACCGACCGGGCCGCCGGCGATCGCACCTATGGCGCCTCCGGCTCCGACACCTGCGGTTTCTTTCTTGGATGCAGTCGCAGCAAATGTGTTTGATGTGGCCAGCAGGGCAAGTAGTGATATAGCAGTGATTGTCTTTCGCATGAGAATGTACTCCGTAGGTTTTCATTCGTTGTCGGAGTTCATTACACGGCGAAATAGCGCTCGCTATGCGTCAGCATCGTGGAAAGCTTAGGATCAAATATGACGAATTGTGGCGGGGTACTCAGTTACGAGCGCTTGATAGCGCGACGAAAGTACCACCATTTCTATCGCAGAGAACGCGCATGAGTTGCGCGAAACGGGTAACTGTCACCGGCACATCCGAACTACCTGCGCGAAACAACGGAAACCCCACAGCATGAATGCGAACCATCCGCTTGCCGTCTGCTCCAACTCGATTTACCGAATCGATCTGGCGAACTACGTTTTCCACCGAACGACCCTGAAAATCATCGCCGAAAACGTAGACACTTATCTTCTTGTCCGGCGACCAAAATGTACTTATCGCGTAGATGATGCCATCGACAGGATTACTGTCGCTGAATGGACGCCAGGTTCGCATCGTCCTGACGATCGCCTCGCGACGCCCCTTTGTATCAGGAATCCACCTGCCGGCGTACTGCTTGAACATGAAATTGCCGTTGTCATTCATGATCTGAATACCCTTGACCTGCGGGTACACATCAAGAGTCTCGGTTAGCTTCTTGATCGCCCGACCCCAGTTAAGCTGCTGCATACTGCCGGACGTATCGATAATGAAGATTATGTATTCACTATCTGCAGGAATTCCCGCAATCGCATCGTTCGACGCACGACGATAGTAAGGTTGCAGGCGTCGCATCTCCTCGGTCAGACTTTGCTTGGTCATGCGCAGCGCGCCCTCATTCATGGTGACATCCGACTCACTCTGCGTCGCGGCGTATTGCCCTTGTACCGTGTTGAGCTCGCCCCGCAAACGTGCGAGCTGTAATTTCGTTGTTGAGGTCTGCTCGCGAACCGACTCAAGATCCCGATTGATAACGGTGGTCTCGCCGCGAATCTCTACTAATTCCTGCTGCAACAACGCGATCAGCGATTCGAGATCATCCTGTGTCTTCTCAATAATGACCGGCTCATAAATCTTACTCAGCACAAGAAGCAGGATGATTGCGCCAAATCCACAGCAGATACAGTCGAGAAACGACAGACTGAATGCTTCGATATTTCGGCGACGCCTCACCTCAAGTTCTCCACTGCACTACGGCCAGTCACGACTGACACTGATAAACGATCCACCCGTGCTATTGGCAAGTACCCAATAGTGAATGGGTGCCTCATAATCGCCTTCAAGGGGGTAAAGAAAAACATTCACAGGAATTCCGCCAGGCAACTCGCGCAA
>CAYTNO010000235.1:0-4132 GCA_964439125.1 uncultured Woeseiaceae bacterium
GGGAACGGCCTACGTACTACTGCACCATTACATGGGCGACGTCGATGGCAATGTTGGCACCTGGGGCTTTGCGCGTGGCGGCATGGGTGCTGTATCTGAGTCCATTGCTGGCGCCTTCAAGGCCTATGGCGGTGAGTTGCGCACGGTGGCGGGCGTTGAGCAGATAATCGTCAAAGACGGCAAAGCGACCGGTGTCGCCCTCGAGAACGGCGAAGAGATCTCGGGACGTATCGTCGTATCGGCGATGGATGTGAAACGTACCTTCCTGACCTGCATGAACAAGTCTGATTTGCCCGAAGCGTTTTACAATCGGGTCAACAACTTCAAGATTCGTGGTTCGTCGGGCAAGTTGAATATCGCGCTCGACGGCCTGCCAACATTTCCGGCACTGCCAGAAGGTAGTTCGCTGTATCACAGCGACATGCACTTTATCGACTCGTTGGAGCGCATGGAACGTGCCTACGATGACTGGAAAGACGGTACCTGGTCGAAGGATCCTTACATCGACATGGTCATTCCGACATTGATGGATCCGACAATGGCGCCGCCGGGCAAACATTTCATGAGCTGCTTTATTCAGTACTGCCCACACAAACTCGAAGGTCGTGACTGGACCGATCCCGAGCGAGAGGAGTTTGCGAAAACCGTTATCAATCAAATCGCGAATTACAGTCCCGATTTCAAAGACCTGATCCTGCACTACGAGATTCGCACGCCACAGGACATTGAAGACCAGATAGGTATTACCGAGGGCAATATTTTCCATGGCGAGTTGACGATGGACCAACTCCTGTTTAACCGGCCGGTGCCTGGATACGCGCAATATCGATCCCCGGTCGCCGGCTTATACATGTGTGGATCAAGCGTGCATCCCGGAGGTGGCGTAATGGCGGCGCCGGGGGCGAATGCAGCACGGGAAATCCTGTCGGACCTCAAACGTCCGAACACCGTCCCGGAGAATTTCGGCGATGACTGACAAATACGATGCAATTGTTGTAGGGGGAGGACACAACGGTCTCGTGTGCGCAGCGCTGCTCGGACAATCGGGGAAACAGGTGCTCGTGCTTGAAGCAAACGATCAGGTAGGCGGCGCTGCCGTGACGCGTGAGTTTGTAGATGGCTATGCGGTCTCGGCCTGCGCGCATTTGCTGTACCAACTTCAGCCAAGCGTCGTAAAGGACCTCAAGTTGAAGCCGAAATTCGCGTCCGAGGATATGACGACCATCGCACTCGGCGACAACGGAGAGCATGTACGGATACAGGGCAATTCGGTTGACGGCGTCAACGACTCTGATGCCGAGAGTTATCGCGGTTTCCACAAACGAATGACACGATTCGCGGATTTGCTGCGAACCTATTTCAACAAAACGCCGCCACGATTGGGAACCAGGGACTTCAAAGATCTACTCACGCTGGGACAGCTCGGTTTCGATGTCCGGCGGCTCGGCAAGACCGAGATGCGGGAGTTCCTGCGCCTGATCGGCATCAATATTCACGACGAGCTAAACGAGCGCTTCGAGAATCCCTTGTTGAAGGGTGCGTTAAGTCTCGATGCAGTTCTCGGGACACATCTTGGGCCGCGTTCGCCGAACACAATCATGACCTATTTGTACCGGCTTGCAGGTGACCACGGACGCATCGCGTCGCCGCTTGGTGGCATGGGCAGCGTCAGCGATGAGTTGGCAATGGTCGCAACAGAATCCGGCGTCACTATTCGCACCGGGATGCCGGTTAGCCGTATCGTTGTCGACAATGGCCGCGTGGTCGGTGTCGAAACCGAGAGTGGTGAACGCTTCGACAGCATGACAGTTGTCTCAAACGTGGATCCAAAGCAGACGATCATGGAGCTCGTCGGAGCACGCCATGTTGAAACCGGTTTTACACATCGTATTCACCACGTGCGTATGAAAGGCAACGCCGCGAAACTACACCTGGCTCTCGATGGCCTGCCGGCGATCGATGGATTTTCGAATTCAGATTATGCGCAGCGCATAGTCATTGCACCCGACGAGCATTACGTTGAACGTGCGTTCAACCCGGCCAAGTATGGTGAGAGTTCACCCGAGCCCGTACTCGAAATTACCTTCCCGAGTTTCCGCGACGCCGCGCTTGCACCAGCGGGCAAGCATGTCATGTCGGCTGTCGTGCAATACGCTCCCTACGAGCGCAAAGGCGGCTGGACCGATGCAGCAAGGCAGGAACTCGAAGCAGCTGCAATCAGAGTGATTGAACGCTACGCACCGGATATCACAGAGAGGATTGTGGCCAGCGAATTGCTAACGCCCGTAGACATTGAGCGTGAGTTCCATATTACGGGTGGGCATTGGCATCACGGCGAGTTGACGCTCGACCAATTGATGTTCGTTCGTCCGGTATGCGGCGCAGCGCAGTATCGCATGCCCATTGACGGCCTTTATCTCTGTGGAGCCGGCGCGCACCCTGGTGGCGGCGTGAGTGGAGCCGCGGGACGCAATGCCGCAAGAGCCATCCTCAGGCGGGAGAAAGCCGCATGAGCATCCAGCAAGTCCATCAAGGCCGTTTGCGCTCGCCGTTTTACTCGCGGCTTGCCGCGCTTGATACGCTGAATAGTTGGCACGAATGGAAGGGGTATTCCAGTGCCGACGCACTGTACTGCGACGAAACGGAGTACTTCGCGATTCGCAATGCGACGGCTGTTTTTGATCTGACGCCGATGACCAAGTACCGCATCAGCGGACCCGACGCGCTCGAGTACATTGATCGCCTCGTGACTCGCGACATGCACAAAATCAAACCCGGTCGCGTGGCGTATGCGGTTTGGTGTGATGACCGCGGCCAAGTCATCGACGACGGGACTATTTTTCACCTCAGGGAAGGCGAGTACCGCCTGTGCTCTCAGGAGCGCCACTTCGCGTGGCTGCAAACCGCTGCGATCGGTTTCGATGTGTCGATTGTTCTGGAGACTGGCGACGTTGCCGCTCTCGCCGTGCAGGGTCCAACATCATTCACCGTTCTGAAAACGATGGGCCTCAATGGCCTCGATGGACTCAAACCGTTCGGCCTGATGAACTTCGACTTCGATGGCGCTGATCTCATGGTGTCTCGCACCGGCTTTACCGGCGACCTCGGTTACGAGCTATGGATTCAGCCTGACAAGGCCGAGTTGCTTTGGGATGCATTGTTCGAAGCAGGCAAGCTTCACGGTATCCGGGCGATGGGCACGCACGCTCTTGAGCTGGCGCGTATCGAAGCGGGTTACCTGGCAGCCTATGAAGATTTCCTGCCGGCCGATGCAACGGTGCGCAACGGTCGCACGCGCTCGCCATTCGAGCTGGGTTTGAAATGGTTAGTGGATTTCAAGAAGCCGAACTTCAATGGCCGGCGAGCACTCGCCGAAGAGAGGCGTCGCGGTTCGACATGGCGACTGGTCAAGCTCGATATCGAAGGTAACAAGGCCGCGCACCATTCATATATTTTTGCGAAGGAAAAAGGCAACAAGAAGGAGATCGGGTTTGTGACGTCGGCTGCCTGGTCGCCCGTGTGCAAGCAGAACATTGCGCTTGGCACCGTGCGAATGCCACACGGTGCGGTTGGCAGTAACGTTTGGGTAGAAATCTTCTACCAGCGAGAGATGCACTGGTCTCGCGCAATGGCAAAGGCTACGGTCGTCGACAAGCCATTCTGGTTTCCACCACGACGAAGCGTGACACCGCCCGGGCCCTATTGATTAAGGCCTTCTTGGTCTTGGCCACCGTCTTCCCAGCGCCGATTCCCGACCGTCCAAAACGGAATTAGCATTGGGAGTACGATCAAAGCTGACCACCAATTGGTTATGCCCATCTGCTGCCAGCCGCCCCAGGACCACGCGCCCCAGCCGACGGCGACGAAAAAAAACAAGTAGATGGGTGCCATCAGAAGCCGATAGCGGGTTTGAGGATGCCGCCAGGGAGAGACGAGCACAATCGTTATGCAGGCCAGGCTTGCCACTATAAATCCCGCGCCTGCTTCGATCACAAGCCCTTTGACTAGCAGTACTATCGAGAGGATCACGACCCAAATGAACCCTCCGAGCCACCCGAAAACCCAGCCAATCTTTTCTTGCTTGCGTTCAGACACAGTGAACTCCAGTTTGCCGGATTGCCGAGATCCGCAT
>CAYTNO010000236.1:0-4099 GCA_964439125.1 uncultured Woeseiaceae bacterium
CAAAGCGCATTATCGCGCCTTAACTAGGTGGTCCGAAATAGCGGAGCCATACCAGCTTCCCGCCCTTCGTTTCGCTCAATTGTTAGGCATTTGAATGACCGCTCCTGGTACAAGCCGACATTAGGCCACCAACGGGAAGGGCTCGGCAGGCACTTGCCTATTAAGCTCATAACGCGCCCCCGCTACCAACCCACGGTCAGCCTCTACCAGGCGTTCATGGCGTAATTAGCGCCGATTGCTACCCACAGCGCTACCCAAAGAACAAAGGGCTACACCACGAATGATGTAACCCTTTGTTTTTATTGGCGCGCCCGGAGAGATTCGAACTCCCGACCGCTCGGTTCGTAGCACGAGAACCATTTTAAGCTATTGATCTATAAGGCCTAATAGACGGCGTTCGTTGCAGTTTCGCCCTACAATGCACGACAAAGCACAGCTGATGTCGGAAAAGTGTCGGAAATCCCTTGTCACACTAGTTACACAGCAAGAGTCGACAAGACACGGCAACTTGTGGAAAGTATGTATCGCCAAACGACACAGGAGTGCGGAAAATTGTGAGTTTGGTGTAAGAGCAGATCTACAGATGGAACTCGTTTGTCCTGCCGGAAATCTTCAGTCGCTCAAAGCGGCCGTGGATGCTGGCGCCAACTCGGTATACATCGGCTTCCGCGATGAGACCAATGCCCGGCACTTCGCGGGTCTCAATTTCAATGATCGGCAAATCACTCAAGGCATGGAATACGCGCATGCGCGAGGCGCACGCGTCTTCATCGCGATCAATACCTATCCGCAGCCCGGTAACCTGAAAAAATGGCAACGTGCCGTCGATACGGCTGCCAACACAGGTGCGGACGCATTGATCCTCGCCGATATCGGTGTCATGGACTACGCGGCTGAAACCTGGCCGGATCTGAACCTGCACCTTTCCGTGCAGGGCTCGGCAACATCCCAGGATGCGATCGCCTTCTACGCGCAACAATTCGGCATCAAGAGGGCCGTGCTGCCACGTGTCCTGGCAGTTCGCCAAGTCGCGGCCATCGCCAAAAAGAGCCCGGTACCGATTGAGACTTTCGGATTCGGCAGCCTGTGCGTCATGGTCGAAGGCCGTTGCTACCTGTCGTCGTACGTTACCGGCCAGGGACCGAATATGTACGGCGCCTGCTCGCCCGCGAAGTTCGTGCAATGGTCGGAAACAAGTGACGGCACAGAAACCAGGCTGAACGATGTCCTTATTGACCGTATTGCAGATAACGAGAACGCCGGCTATCCAACGATCTGCAAGGGCCGCTACTGTGTCAAAGGTGACGTAGGCTATGCCATCGAAGAACCTACCAGCCTGAATACGTTGCCGATCCTGGCCGATCTCGTCAAGATCGGCGTTGCGGCCATCAAGATCGAAGGACGACAACGCAGCCCAGCGTATGTCCACCGAGTTACGTCGGTGTTTCGTGAGGCAATCGATACCTGCCTGCTTGACCCGGAGGCTTACCGACCTGAGGAACAATGGCTCGCCACGCTCGCTGCCCTGTCGGAAGGCGCGCAGACAACTCTTGGCGCCTACAACAGGAGTTGGCAATAGTGAATGACATCGCTACAACGAGGCTGTCACTTGGGCCACTGCAGTTCCATTGGCCGAAAGCACAAATGCAAAGCCTCTACCGGCACGTCGCAGATAGTCCTGCTGACATCGTGTACCTCGGTGAAACCGTCTGCTCCAAGCGCCGGGAATTTCGGCACCAGGACTGGATCGACACGGCTGAACAGCTTGTGGCAGCGGGCAAGAGTGTCGTTTTGTCGACATTTGCACTCGTCGAAGCGCAGTCCGAGTTGGGGTATATCCGGCGTATCTGTGAGAACGGCGACATTTTGGTCGAGGCGAACGACATGTCGGCCGTGCAAATGCTCGCCGGTAAGGTACCGTTCGTGGGTGGCCCGACGCTGAACGTCGTGAATCAGCGCACGCTGCAAAAGTTGGTCGACCTGGGCCTGCAACGCTGGGTCGTACCGGTGGAATTGTCCCGCACTATGCTGGCCGAGATTCGCACTCATATAGCGGAGCCTATCGAGTATGAATTGCTTGCCTGGGGCCGCTTGCCGCTCGCCTACTCAGCACGCTGCTATACGGCACGCGCTCACAAGATTTCCAAAGACGAGTGCGCCAACTGCTGCATTGACTATCCGGACGGCCTTTTGCTGCAGACCCGGGAAGATGAGGATTTCCTTGTTATCAACGGCATCCAGACCATGTCGGCCCGGACCTCCTGCGTATTATTTGAGTTGGAGACCGGCCCGGGAGTAGCCGATATCCTTCGAATCAGCCCGCAGGCCGGCGACATGAACTCGATCATTCACCAGATCGACGCGCTGCGCCGTGGCGCGACGACTGCCGACGCAGCCGCTCAGGACCTTGCAAGCCATGCGCCTGGAGGGCTTTGCAACGGTTACTGGCACGGCGAAGCCGGAATGACCAATGCCCGGTAAAGTGAAGCGGATCATAGGTCGCGGTTTGACCGCCCTCGCCCGCGATACTCGCCGTGGCTTCCACAGCCTGCGCGAATTCCTCGAGTTTCTCGAAGAACAGCAATGGCTAAAGCGAGTAGCAGCACCAGTCAGCCCGGAACTCGAGATAACGGAACTCTGTCATCGGTCAATTCGACACGATGGCCCTGCACTTTACTTCGAGCATCCAACTGACAGCCCGATACCCGTCGTCGGCAACGTCTACGGAACATCACAAAGAATCGTCGCGGCCCTGGGCCTCGATGACCTGTGTGCGTTACGTGGTTTTGGGGAACAACTCAAGGAACTGCAAACGCCACGTATCCCGGATGACGTCAGCTCTGCGGTCAAAAGTCTCACCACGTTCAGCAATCTCGCGCACGTCAATCCACTGCATGAATCACATCCTGTTTGCCAGGAAGTAGTTATCGAGAAGGACGATGTCGATCTAGCTATGCTCCCGATTCAGCGGTGCTGGCCCGAGGATGCTGCACCGCTTATCACGTTTGGACTCGTCGTGACCCGGGGCCCGAGCAAGGAACGGCTCAACATCGGTATCTACCGGCAACAGGTAATCGGTCGCAATCAACTGATCATGCGCTGGCTACACCATCGCGGCGGTGCAATCGACTTTGCAGAATTCAGGGAAGAAAATCCGGGTAAACGCTTTCCTGTTGCCGTTGCCATCGGTTGCGATCCGGCGACGACGCTTGCCGCCGTAGCGCCGGTCCCGGACGCTATTTCCGAGTTCCAGTTTGCTGGATTGCTACGCGGCTCCAAGACGCGTGTCGCGCGTTGCGTGTCGCACGATTTGCTCGTTCCCGCGACGGCAGAAATTGTCCTCGAAGGTTTCATCGAACCCGACCAGGTTCGTAATGAGGGACCGTTTGGCGATCACACCGGCTATTACAATTCCGTGGAAGAATTCCCCGTCTTTACGGTTGAGCGAATTACGCATCGCAGGAATCCTGTGTACCAGGCGACGTATATGGGCAAGCCGCCGCTGGACGAGCCGTCGGTGCTCGCGAGATCTTTGAACGAGTTATTTATTCCGTTGCTGCAGGCGCAATTTCCGGAAATTACCGACTTCTACCTGCCGCCAGAGGCGTGCTCCTACCGCATTGCCGTCGTTAGCATCAACAAGCAGTACCGGGGACATGCGCGCCGCATAATGATGGGGATCTGGTCCTGTCTCCGGCAATTCACTTATACCAAGTTCGTCATAGTTACCGATGACGACATTAACGTGCGCTCTTGGGATGACGTTTTGTGGGCGATCAGTACACGCATGGACCCGGCGCGTGACACGATGATCGTCGATAACACGCCGGTGGATTACCTGGACTTCGCAAGTCCTGCATCAGGCCTGGGATCGAAGATGGGTCTGGACGCGACGACCAAGTGGCCCGGAGAGACCGAGCGTGACTGGGGTCGGCCAATTCGCATGAGCGACGACGTCAAGGAACGTGTCGACAAGATCTGGACGGCTCTGGGAATACGATGATGACTACGAGAAACACAAAGCCACCTGAAATACCTTTCTTTGTAGCTTCTCAATAAGGAAACCAGAACACTGGAACACAATAATACAAAAGTGGTT
>CAYTNO010000237.1:0-4091 GCA_964439125.1 uncultured Woeseiaceae bacterium
CCGCCAGTCCCTGGGTCATCTCGCCGGTTATGTTGATAGCCTCGGCACTCGGTGAAGCTCGATCACGGAAAAACAAATCTGCGCCAAAGTCGAACGTGATTTGTTCGCGCAGATCGTTTTGTTCGAAGTTACCGTTGTCATCGGTCGGAATGGGCGCGCGTATATAGGCAATCGGGAAATCAAGAACGACAGGATCTGCATCCTGCCCTGTACCGATACTTACTCCATCGCCACTGCTGCACGCCGCACCGATCGACAGTGTCGATATCAACGCAGCGATTCGCAAAATCCATTTTGCGTTTCCTTCCCTAGTTTGTCGCGATAGCCTGTTCATTAGATTCACCTCTAGATCTTCCCGGCGCAAAGCGAGGAAGATGTAATAGTGGACGCGTAGCCCTGCTCATACCGTTAACGCGATCACAGTCCGCAGCAGTATAGGTGACGTGCTATAGCTGATGTAATGTCGAAAAAGCGCGACAGTGCGCATTGTAAAATGTCGTGCAATTCAGCAACAGACCGATACCGCATCACTTCTACGATGTGAGAGTTTGTTGTTAGAAAGTGACGAATCCAACAAGAGTTGTCTCGTTTCGGAGACAGCTTCACAGGCCATTGTAATCAGCAGCTTAGCTCAATCGATCTCGCCAGCTGTGCGGAAGTGCCGACAAATACTTGACATATGACAGCCCTGAACGGATCTGCGAGAACGCCTATAACACATTGTTATAAAACAGGTTTTCGATGAACATCGCCATCTTTAATGAGTATGGCACGGCACTTGCTTTATAGATTGCAGATCGATTGTTTTTGGGGACGGAGTCCGGAATTAACTTGTGAGGACTGTGAAAGCTTTCACGGTGACACGCAGAAAATTCCGGCAGCATCGCAAGGTGCTTACGTCAGTCGACGTGCAAGAAGCAACTAAAACTCTGCACAAGACAAATAGTTTGATGGATCGAATTAATTCGTGAGCAAAATGTTATGAAACACAGGACGTGGAATAATATGAGACAAGCCAAAGACCAGGGTTGGACTACGCCGGTTTGGCGCTTCTTGCTCGTCGCAGTACTGGCGATGAGTATGATGTCGCCAGCACAGGCAGGTTTTCGCGAACAGGCTAAGCGAATGCACGACCGCCTCGCGGGCGTGCCACCTAGCAATGAAGTGTTGCTCACCATGGAAGGCATGCTTGCGGCAGGCAATGACCGCGGTGCTGCCATCGAAGCGATGAACAACAAGAATTTCTACAACGTCACGCTGAAGAACTTTGCTGCTCCATGGACGAACCGCGACCGATCAGTCTTTGTTCCTCTTAATGACTACATCGCAACCGTCATCGGCATGATTCGCGACGACGTACCTTTCAATACATTGCTCTCCGCCAACCTGACTTATGTTGGCAATACCGGACCTGCGCCGTCCAGCAATAACAACGACCACTACGCCCAGCTTGAAAGAGACAACATCGACCTGTCCGTACGTGCGAATTTGGACGGTATCGCGCAGTCTTCAGTTCAACAGATCCCGGGGCCGGCAACGGCGGGTGTCATAACATCGCGTGCCGCCTCTAAAGCTTTCTTCATTGCCGGCACTAACCGCGCCATGTTCCGCTTTACGATGGTGAACCACATGTGCAACGACATGGAACAGTTGCACGATCCGAAGCTGCCGCCCGATCGCATTCGACAGGACGTCCCTCGCAGCCCAGGTGGCGACAGCCGTTTGTTTCTGAACAACTGTGTGGGTTGTCATACCGGCATGGATCCGATGACGCAGGCGTTCGCCTACTACAACTACGTACCGGTTGGTGACACCGAAGCAGGAGCGCTCGTGTATTCGGCCACCGGCCCCGGGCCAGGCGGTGTAGTGCAAGACAAGTATTTCAATAACGACTTGAATTTCCCGCAGGGTTACCGCACGCCCGATGACCGCTGGGACAACTACTGGCGCGGCGAATGGCTGGTTGATGAACAGCGTTTTCGCACCGGCCTGAATAATTACCTTGGCTTTAGCAATCAGCTTCCAGGCTTTGGCAACGGCGCCAAGTCGCTCGGCGAAGAAATCGGCAACAGCCGGGCATTCGCGGCGTGCCAGGTGAAGAAAGTATTTCGCAGCGTGTGTTTGCGCGAACCGGACCTTCCGGATCAGGGCATGGTTGGCACACTAACCACCGAATTCATGACTTCATTGAATTATTCGATGAAGGAAGTCTTCGCCCAAACCGCCGCTTATTGCAAAGGCCCGTAGGGAGACAGGACTGATGATTAAAGCAACAGGAATTGCTGTGCGGACAGCCCCGATCGATCAGACGGGATTGCATTCGCTCAAAGTAGCCCTCCTCGCGGTAGTGGCAAGCGTCGTGCTTGCAGCTTGCGGTGGCGGTGCACAAACAACGGATACACCACCCCCGAACGGTACCGGCAGCACGAACAACAACCCGTATACCGGCCCGGTCGCTCGTGATGCAGACGTATTGAAATTCCAGCAGGAATTCTGGAGCAATGCGAAGACCACTGATCGCTGCGGCAACTGCCACAACGAAACGGCTGGTGTATTACCAATGTTCGTACGCAATGACGACATCAACGAAGCTTACGATGCGGCGCTGACCAAGGTAAATATCGATCAGCCTTCCGGCTCCGTCATCGTATCTCAGGTCGCCAGTGGCCATAATTGCTGGTTGCTGCCTGGTAGTGAAGGCATTTGCGCCTCGATTGTGACAACCTGGATCGAAAGATGGCTTGGCGATGCCGCGGGGGGCGGACGGCAGATCGTCCTTACCGCGCCTGATGCTCGCGACCCGGACCAGAGCAGGAACTTTCCTGACGATGGAACGACTGCTGGAACAAACGGGACATCGTTCGCGGACACCGTCTATCCGTTGCTCGCAACACCAAATGAGTATTGCTCCGGTTGCCACAGCTCTGCAGAGGGACAGAATCCTTTCTTTGCCGACATGGATATTGCGGCCGCCTATGAGGCAGCGAGGCCCAAAATGAATCTCGACGCACCGGAGAATTCGCGGTTCGTCAAGAAGCTGCAGCCGGCCAACTCGAGCCTTCCTCCCGAGCAGCGAGGCGAAGGGCATAACTGCTGGGACGATTGCGAGTCGAACGCCCGCGAGATGGAAGCCGCGATCAGGCTGTTTGCCGCCGGCATCGACCCAACAGTTGTAGATTCCAATTTGATTGTCAGTAAGGCGATGCGCCTGACCGACGGCGTAATCGCGTCTGGTGGAAACCGTTACGAAGATGCACAGATTGCATTTTGGGAATTCAAGAAAGGTTCCGGATTGATCGCCTATGATACGAGTGGCGTCGATCCCGCTATTGACCTGAATCTGTCACAGGAAGTGTCCTGGTATGGCGGCTGGGGCATCACCACCAACGGCGGTCGGGCTCAAGGGCTCACTAACACGAGCACCAAATTATCGGACGTCATTCAGGAGTCCGGCGAATTCTCGATCGAGGCCTGGGTCATTCCTTCCAACGTAACGCAGGAAGATGCGAGCATCATCACCTACTCCGCTGGCAGCATGGATCGAAACTTTACGGTGCGGCAGAATTTGTACGACTACAATTACTTGCTGCGGACGAGTGAAACGAGCCTGGAAGCTGTCACAGAGTTGTTGTCGACACCAGCGGATGACGAAGTCCTGCAGGCGACCCTGCAACATGTTGTAGCAACCTATCACCCGATCGATGGCCGGCGTATTTACGTTAACGGCGAGGTTGTCAGCCCTGTCGACCCGGTTCCTGGCGGAACATTGATTGACTGGCAGAACAACTTTGCATTCATTCTCGGCAGCGATGCATCTGGCGACAATGCGTGGGAAGGCACAATTCGCCTGGCTGCCGTTCATCGCCGTGCATTGACGCAAGAACAGGTTATGCAGAACTTCGATGTTGGTGTCGGTGAGAAATTCTTCCTGCTGTTCGATATTTCGCATCAGGTCAAGAACATCCCTGAAACCGATCCATCCGACCAATCATCGTACATCTTGTTCGAGGTGGCACAGTACGACAGTTACTCGTATCTGTTCGACAAGCCGCACTTCATAACGCTCGATGGCTCTGCGCCTGAAGGTCTTC
>CAYTNO010000238.1:0-4082 GCA_964439125.1 uncultured Woeseiaceae bacterium
AGAAGTAGCCCCCGTCATTGCCGATGCAGGGCCCGAAGCACGGCGCTGCAATTGCACCGCCTACTGTGCGACCTTGCAGGTCATAGCTGCCGATGAGCTCGAGCCCGTGCTCGGCAAGTGCGATGACGAGAACCTCCAGGCGAACTCCGGCCTGAGCAGTAACAGTGTGGTTGTAGCTATCGATATTGACAATTGTGTCCAAACCGGCGGTCTTGATAATCGTCCCGGTTTCACTGTTGTTACAGTCAGTGGCGGCTGTGCCCGCCCCCTGCGGACGGATGGGTAACGCCACAAAGGCATCCGGTTCGAGCAAGCGGTAAAGCTCATTGAGGTTGGCGGGTGTGCGCTCGACGGGCCCTGTCAGTTTTTGTCTTTGAAAACGCCCGGTCTTTCTCAAACTTGTCGCTTGCATCCATGCTCTCCGGCAAAAATTTCCGAAAATGCCAAAGACACTGCAACGAGTTATTCATCACCAGAACGGTAACGAGCAGATCGTGTCGGTAACCCCGCTGTCATAGGACGAACCCTTAGACCGGAAGTTTTGCGACCCCGCCTTTCGACAGGTGTGCCTTTGTCATACGAACGACTAATGTTGCACGCCGCAGCGAGCACTGTCAACGTAAGGTATTGATTGACAGTGATATTGTTAAATCGGCGTCCGAATCTGGTCAAATAGTCCGACTGGCGTAACGATATTCATCGGATAGAATGGCGCCTGGATATTCTGGAGACGCAAATGAAGTGGCAGGGCGGAAGACGCAGCAGCAATGTTGAAGACAGGCGCGGCATGCGCCCGCGTGGCGGATTGGTCGGTGGTGGGATTGGTTCGATCCTGCTTATCATCGCCGCATTGTATTTTGGTGTGGACCCAAGCTTCCTGATCGAGGGCATGCAATCGTCGAATGTTTCCACGTCCGGAACCCAGCCGACAGCCGATGATCTGCGCAATGATCCACTCGCGGACATGATCGCGGTGGTTATTGCCGATACCGAAGATGTGTGGGAAGAGCTGTTTGCGATTCAGGGGCGTCGCTATGAGCAGCCCACGCTGGTCTTGTTTACAGGGACCACACGTTCCGCGTGCGGCCTGGGTCAGGCAGCCATGGGCCCGTTCTATTGCCCTGCTGACAAGAAGGCCTACATTGATCTGGGTTTTTACGAAGAGATGCGCACCCGTTTTCGGGCTCCCGGCGATTTTGCCCAGGCGTATGTTATCGCCCACGAAATCGGCCACCATGTGCAGAACCTGCTCGGTGTTTCCGACAAGGTTCGTCAAATGCAGGCTCGGGCAGGCAAGGCAGAAGGAAACCAGCTTTCGGTTCGCCTCGAGCTGCAAGCCGACTGCCTCGCTGGCGTATGGGCCAATCGGGCCGATAAGGCGCGCGGCATACTCGAGTCCGGCGATATTGAAGAAGCGCTAAATGCGGCAAGCGCAATTGGCGATGACCGACTGCAGAAACAAACGCGCGGCACTGTCGTGCCCGAATCGTTCACGCATGGCACATCCACACAACGACAGCACTGGTTTCGCACAGGGCTGCAAAGCGGCGACCCGGATAGTTGCGATACATTCAGCGTAGCGAGTTTGTAGAGCGTGAGCTTGGACACTCGCGGCGTCGCATTGTCTGCTGAACTGGCCGCGCAGCGAATTACCGAATTAGTGCGTGAGACGCCACTGGAACGCTCCCCGTTTTTCAGCGAAAAGTTCTCAGCCGAGGTATATCTGAAGCTCGAGAACCAACAGCGCACAGGTTCATTCAAACTGCGTGGGGCGAGCAATCGCCTGATGACCTTGTCGGCGGAGCAGCGGGCGAAGGGTTGCGTCGCGGCATCGAGTGGCAACCATGGTGCCGCTGTCGCCTACGCGATGCGGGAGCTTGGTGCCAACGGCGTTATCTTCGTTCCGGAGCAGACATCCAAAGCTAAGGTCGAGGCCATCCGCAATTATGGCGGCGAGGTTCGGTTTTTTGGAAGCGATGGTCTGGATACGGAGCAGCACGCAAGGGAGTTCGCCGATACCAACGGGATGTTTTACCTGTCCCCATACAACGATGCGGAAGTTATTGCCGGTCAGGGCAGTTGCGGCATCGAAATCGCAAATCAACTCGCCGACGCTGATGCGGTATTTGTCGCAGTCGGCGGTGGTGGTCTTATCAGCGGCGTTGGCAGTGTATTGAAAACGAAAAATCCGGACATTCACATTGTTGGATGCCAGCCGGATGCATCAGCCGTCATGGCCAAGTCAATTCAGGCCGGGCACATACTGGATATTCCCAGCGACCCAACGTTGTCGGATGGAACCGCCGGTGGTATCGAAGCAGGTTCGCTTACTTTCGATCTTTGCCGCCAGCTCGTCGACGAATTCGTACTCGTCAGCGAAGCCGAGATTGCACAGGCAATGCGCGAATTTTCGGCCGAGCAGCAGTCGGAAATCGAGGGTGCCGCTGGAGTCGCGATCGCCGCGATGAACCATTGCCGCAGGCCAATCGCGGGGAAAAAAGTCGTCATCATTGTTTGCGGAGGCAACATCAGCCAGGAAACTCTCGATGCCTCGCGCAGTCTGTAATCAGATGATAAAGAATCGATTGTCACTACTTTTGCTGATTGCCGTCGTGTGCAACGCAGCAAGCGCTGCTTCTACCGCGATCATCAACGTCAACATCGTGCCTATGCACGAAGAAATCGTTGTTTCCGCTCAGACGGTTGTTGTCGAGAATGGGCTGATTAGCGCGATAGGAAATGTCGACGAGATCCCCGTTCCCAAAGATGCCGAGGTCGTAGATGGTACCGATCGATACCTGATGCCGGGCCTTGCAGAAATGCATGCGCACGTTCCGGATATCGCCTCGCAGAATCTCGATCGTGTGCTCACATTGTTCGCGGCAAACGGAGTGACCACCATCCGCGGCATGCTCGGACAACCATCGCACCTTATCCTGCGACAGAAGCTACTATCCGGTGACGTTTTTGGACCGAGACTAATTACGTCGGGACCATCGATGAATGGAAATTCCGTTAGCAACGTGGCCGACGGAGTCGCCAGGGTTCGCGCTCAGCATGCGGCAGGATATGACTTCATCAAAATTCACCCGGGACTTAGTGCGGATGAATTTATGGCAATCGCCTCGACGGCGAATGAACTCGGCATACCGTTCGCAGGCCATGTGCCGGTTGCTGTTGGAGTTGAAAATTCGCTACGCGCCGGTATGGCCACCATTGATCACCTGGATGGCTATTTGGCCGCACTGCTGCCAGCGAACAGCGACCGGTCCGGCGGCTACGGCGGCTTTTTCGATGTCCTGTTGGCGGAGCAGGTCAATGCAGACGGAGTAGCGGAGCTTGCAGCAAAGACGGCCGAAGCGGGAACGTGGAACGTGCCGACAGAATCATTATTCGAACATCGGGTGTCGGAAGCGAGCGTAGTGGCGCTGAGTAACCGTCCCGAAATGGTTTATATGCCGGCTGCGACGGTCGAGCGATGGGTCTTGGCAAAGCAACAGCAACTCGGTGAACGAGGTTTCGATGCGCAAATTGCCGCTCGCGCAATAGCGCTGCGGCGCAGCATAATTCTTGCACTGCACAATGCCGGTGCGCGGCTGCTACTCGGATCCGATGCGCCGCAAGTGTTCAACGTGCCCGGGTTTTCGCTTCATCACGAACTCGCCTTCCTCGTGGAGGCAGGGCTCACACCGTTTGAGGCGTTGCAGACCGGCACCACTGCAGTAGCGGAGTTTCTTGCGATGAATACAGGTACCGTGGCTGTGGGTCGGGATGCAGATCTCGTGCTGCTGGACGCGAATCCGCTTGTGGACATATCAAATACGCGCCGCATACACGGCGTCATGCTGCGGGGTGCCTGGCATTCGTCAGTGCAGTTAGAACAGCGTCTTCTGCCTTTCCGGCAAGAAATCGACTAATGCGGGGCCCCAATCCCGCAACGGCTGCTAGTATTAGGGTGCGGCAGGCGATAACAAGAAGGGGACTTACATGAAGCTAGTGAAACATCTGCTCGACGGCAAAGGGCGGGACATAGTGTCTGTGGTGCCCGATTCAACTGTGCTCGAAGCGATAATACTCATGGC
>CAYTNO010000239.1:0-4076 GCA_964439125.1 uncultured Woeseiaceae bacterium
CGATTTCGGTGTCACCCTTTACCAACTCAGCGATCGGCGCTTTGATATTACATCGGGTGTGCTGCGGCGTATCTGGCGGTTTGACGGCAGTAGCAATATTCCAACCGCTACAGAGGTTGATGACGTGATGAAGGACGTCGGCTGGCACCGGGTTAAATGGGAGTCGCCGTGGATCACGATGCCGGCCGGCATGGAGATTGATTTCGGTGGCATTGGCAAAGAGTTCGCTGTCGATCGAGCAGCGGCATTGCTGCGGGAAAATACCTCCGTCAGTTGCCTGGTAAATCTAGGCGGTGACCTGGCGGTTACCTCGACGCCAAAACAGCGGGATACGTGGAAAGTCGGTATCGAAGCTGTAAATCGGCCAGCGGATATGCCCGCGAGCCTCCTGAATTTGAAAATCGGCGCCCTGGCGACGAGTGGCGATGCGCGTCGTTTCTTAATCAAAAAAGGCGCTCGATACAGCCACATTCTTGATCCCATGACGGGGTGGCCTGTTCAAGACGCCCCGCGCTCAATTACGGTTGCAGCCGACACCTGTACCCAGGCCGGCATGCTAAGCACCCTGGCAATGCTGCAAGGCAAGGGCGCAGAAACGTTTCTAAGGGCGCAAGATGTCAGTTATTGGTGTGACCGGGGCTAGCTTCCGGAGCCCGACCCGATAGCGCCATTAACTTCATAAAATTATTAAAAAGAACTCGTAAATAACTGTTTTTAAAATACTTATTGAGCTCAATAAGATCGTGCCTGATCCTCACAGTGGGCTATCCCGACCGTATTCAGCATCGCGGATTGAGAACTCTGTCCTTTTCTAAGGTTTAAAACAGCATAATCTTAGCCGATGTTTTTTGAAATCCCTCAGAACCTGATCCTGATAGCCGGAGGCACGTTCCTGGTTGGCTGGCTGCTGTCGTCAATTAGTTGGGCATTGAAGGCCAAGATTCGCGCCAAGAAGCGCGACCCACGCGACGACCGCATTCGTTCGCTTGAGGCCGAGTTGCGCATTGCCGTCAGCGAAGGCGAAAGATCTGGCGATGCGGTAAAAAAACTCAAGAAAGAGCTCGAAGAGGCCAACGATGGCCATGTCAAACGCGACACGGTCATTTCTCATCAGCAGGAGAAGCTTGAGGTTCTGGCGGTAGATCTTAAGGACTCTGTCCTGAAGACCCGCGAACTTCGCAACGAGCTTTCCGATCGTGCAACAGAGAACATCAAGTCTGAGGTCAAGCTACGCGAAGTCGAGACGGAACTTGAAGTCGCACAGGCGTCGACAGACATGATAGCGACGGGAGTGCTGGACTACTCGCTGACGTCCGAGGCACTTCAAGAAGAGGTCAACGACGACGACGTTGTCGACAAATCTGAAGTTAGCCACGCAGCGACCTAGAACTGCGGCAATTCCTGCCTGTCTCACACAGGTATAATCTCCCTTTCGATATTGAGACTGTTTGCGTGATTATGCGTCTCACACTGCTGTGCTTGTTACCTGGGCTGTTCGCCGGGTGCGCCAAGCCGCCTATCCCAGTTCTTGTCCCGTTCGTCGCACAATTCGATTCTGAATCCCTGGGCTGCGCGGAGCGAAGCGGAGGCCCTCAATTAACAGATCTCCGGTTTTACGTTCAGGACGTTCAGCTGATTAACGCCGACGGCCATGCGGTGGATGTGAGTCTCGATCCAGATGACAAGTGGCAACGGCGCGATCTCGCTTTGCTCGATTTTGAAGATGGTAAATGCACTGGCATTGGCGCGCCGGCTACAAGTTCATGAGAGCCGGCATGCGTACTGCCGACGACGGTTTCTGGCTGCATCTCGGAAGCACGGGCTGTGAAGGTACGATCAGGAATATTTCAGCTTGTAATTCCGAAAATCGGGCTCACGTAATACTCACCAATTTTGTCTTAGGCCGTGATGCCGTAGTGGTTGATTTTGCCGCCCTAACCAGTGGTACAAATCTCGATGATGCAATCCCGACGGACTGTTCATCAGGTCCGGCAGAAGTGACTTGCGCAGAGCCGTTTAGGGCGCTGGGGCTGGATTTCCCAACAGGTGAGACTGCGTTCGAGCAGAAATTGTTTCGGCTTGAAGAAGCGAAATGAAGCGACTCGTCATATTGTTGTTCGCTGTAACCCTGGCATGCGGAGCCATCGGGATGTGGTGGCATGGGCAACGGGAGTACCAGTGGCAGATTGACCCGAATATGCCATTACCGGATGTACCGGTCGATAACCCGATGAGTGACGTCAAAGTCGAATTGGGGCGGCGGCTTTTCTACGACACTCGTCTGTCCGTGAACAATACGATGTCGTGTGCGAGCTGCCACATTCAGGCTCTGGCTTTTACCGATGGAAAAGCGCGCGCTGTTGGCGCAACCGGCGTTGTGCACCCACGTAGCTCAATGACGCTTGTCAACGTTGCATACGCAAGCCGACTTACGTGGGCAAATCAGCTATTGAGCCACCTTGAAGATCAGGCCCTAACCCCATTGTTCGGGGACAATCCCGTGGAAATGGGCATGTCTGGCCACGAAGAGGAATTGGTGGCAATGCTCAGGGCCGACGAGCACTATGCCGAACTTTTTCCCAGGGCTTTTCCTGCAGACGAGGATCCCTTTTCAGTAGTGAACGTGGTTCGTTCAACCAGCACTTTTGTCCGAATGGTTATCAGCTTTGACGCACCGTACGACCGCTATCTCAAGGGTGACGAAGACGCACTGGGTGAACAAGCTTTGCTCGGCATGGAGTTGTTCTTTTCAGAGCGCCTGGAGTGCTTTCACTGCCACGGTGGTTTCAACTTCACGGACAGCACCACGCATGCGAATGCGAACGTCGATCGAATCGGCTATCACAACACCGGCTTGTACAACATTGATGATGCAGGAGCGTATCCGTCGGATAACACCGGCTTGTACGACATGACGGGGCAACGGCGCGATATGGGTCGCTTCAAAGCACCAACGCTGCGCAATATCGCCGTTACAGCGCCTTATATGCACGATGGCAGCGTTTTGACGCTAGACGATGCGATTTCACACTATGCGCGGGGAGGGCGATTGCTGGAGGAGGGGGCGTACTCCGGCGATGGCCGTCGCAACCCGTTCAAGTCTGAATTTATTCGAGGTTTCGAGTTATCCGATGACGAGCGACAAGCGTTACTGGCCTTCCTGGACGCATTGAGCGATGAGACAGTCTTATCCGACCCCAGGTTTTCGAACCCGCACTAATGTTGTCATGTCGGTCGATCGCCAGGCGAGAAACAACACGAAAAAATAGCTTTGCATAAGGACTGAAGCGATCCACTCGATTCGATTTTCGGATGCGCCGGCATCCTCCAGTACGAGCTTCAAAACGCTATTAAGGATGCTGAGGCAAAAGGTAACAACACAAACGGCCACCAGAAATCTTGCCGCTTTGTGTAAGCGCTCGTCCGCAAGCGCTTTGCTAATTCGTGCCAGCGCGAGAGCGACGAATAACTGCGCCAGCGCCGTGCCGAGATAGGCGAAGTAGATTCCCACCCGGCGCATGAACTCGTAGAACGGCTCTTTCGTGCCCAAAAAGCTCACGTAGACGATTAACGCCAGAGAACCAACCAGGCCGCTGATCAATATTGCGTTGGTTGTGGAGCGCCGAAGGTCTGCATCCAGCGAGCGCAGCCACAGGACAGTCAGATACCAGAGAAATGCCAGAAGTAGCGCGTGTGGCAGCATGACCGCACGAAACAGGTAGCTACCCGGCGGCTTTCGGCCTGTTGCACTGATAGAAATACTGCCATCAAGCGGCGGAAAGCACGCCGGTAACGTCTCACTGGCTATTCCGATCCAAAGGGCGCCGAACATGGCAACTAAGGGCAGGGCGGCAGCCAAAAGCGGAAGAAATCGAAACATCATATTGCCCCGAAGATACACCGTCTCAGCAGACGTGAAAGGACAAAAAGGAGATTTAGCCTAGTTTTGGAGCTAGAATGGGGTCGATATTACTGAAACACTAATAAAAACAGGGGGTTACTATGCAAATCCTTGCCTTTTGGCTGCCGATCCTCGTATCCGCAGTGGTCTTGTTTTTCGCCAGCGCAGCGATCTG
>CAYTNO010000240.1:0-4051 GCA_964439125.1 uncultured Woeseiaceae bacterium
AGAACGCTTTGCTGAATGTGTTGCATCGACCGGTTGAGATCGCAGCCGTAAGCAGACATTAGGCTAATATTGCTCTGAGAGGCTGCTTGTGACCCAAAGCAGCCACTGAAAATGTACCAAATTCACCAGTCTAAACGACCGCTTTGGAGAAATGCATTCACTAACATTGACGGTCGATAGACCAATCGTCATTGGAATTCGAAATCTGTCGCAAACGGCAATTTGCGAGAGTAAGATCTTACTGAAGTTTTTGAGTAAATCATTGTCTGAACAAATGCCGCTGAATTAGTTGAGCCATGAGGGGAGGGATAGCAGTGAAAATCGGAGTCATTGTTTTTATTGTTTCTCTGTTTGCGTTTGGGCCAACGCAAGCGTCTGCAGAACCGGTCACATTCGTATTCGAAATGCCATTTTTTATTGACGGATCTGTCGATTTCGTCGGACAAGCATCGACCCTCGAAATCGAAGTGGATAATGGCGGTAGCTCAATCGTAAATCAGACGTATTTTAACACTCATGTTACGGGCTTGGCCGTGACTGTTGGTGCTCAGTTTATTGCGTTAAACGTTATTGACAACATGAGTATATTCGAAGGGTTTCTTCCCTACATCACTACCGACAGTTGGGGAACGCCAACCTTGGATCTGTCAGCGTTTGAAAATTCGGCGGCCTTTCTGTCAAATGGTGAAGACTTCATTCAAATAGGAACGGCTGGGGATCATGGCCCCACGGTCTACAATGTGGATATTGGCGATTCCTTCGGAATAAGTGCGCTTGTTGTATCGGTTCCTGGAACCGGGCCGGGCGTACCAGTGGTCGTATCCAATCGGCGCTCGGGATCGGGCGCTCTTAGTCTGTTTTGGATAGGCTTACTGGGGCTGTGCGTGGCGGTGCGGAAGACCGTCCTGTTCAGATACTAGATTTATTCAGAACGACCGCATAATTACTAGATCAGCGGCGCGGTATGGCGATGTGCGATACATACTAAGTTCATACCGATGTCCGCTTCTGGCCGATAGCAGCCGGTCGCACTTCCCAAAATCTACCGTCCGGAGCGGCCGCTATTGGTGAAAGCAGACGCTCAGTGCAATGCTATGTAGAGTTTGCACCTGGTTGCGTTGTGTCAGTCACTCCCCACCGATTCGCCACGCTTCAGAAGTTTGGCGACCAACAATAATGAACTGCCAACAAACGCCAGGGCAACGAAGAGTGTTGCCGGCTGGCCGTTTGGAAAGTCCTCGATGAATAACTTGATGGCGACCAGGATCAGGACCGGGTAGACCAGCCAGCGCGCCTCCGGCCATCGCTTGTAACGACTTGATAGCGCCAACGTTACGGATGATACAGACAGGACCGCTGTTCGAAGAGCCGCCAGTACGCCCAAATTTGGCTCTGCACCGCCTGCCTGCGCCAGCAGTGGCGCCAAGTACACGACCATGAGCCCGCCTACCTCCCACACTGACAACGCGAGGACGATCAGCTGAGGCAGGCCGGCGGCAACACCCCAGCGTTCGGAACGTTGAGCCACCGGAATAAACAGGCAAGCCACCGTCGTTAGGGCAACGGCCAGGTGCCACAGCTGCAGTGGCGGCCAATTGCCGGCAACATTTCCGCCAAGCGCCTGCCAACCTGTCGTCAGAATTCCCGAACCCACCCCCGCAGCGACTAAGAGAAATGTGCACTGCAGGCTCAGCGTGACTCTGTCGAATCGACCGCTCGACCATGCCATTATCAGCGCCATCAGGCACCAGAGTGCGGCGGCATTGCCGGGCGACAGAGCCAGAGCACTGCCGGCGACCACAAACAACAGGCCCATCGTTGAATAGAAAAAGAAATTACGGCCGCGCACGATTCGGGTTTCCGGAGTAAATGCCAACACGTAGCCGCCAGCACCAAAAATAAGACTCAAAGTGCCGATCACTGCGATGCCGATCTGACCTGCTTGCACGGCAATGCTCGCGACCCACAATGTGACGCCGATAGACACTACCGTCTGCACGAGCTCGAAAATGCCGACATCCTTGCCGCGCAGGTGTGAGTGAATGGCGAAGCTTGTTAAATACAGAACCAGCAAAGTGGCTGCGAGCACGAAAACCGTCAGCGGCTCCACCGTCCACTGGTCACTGTTACTGAGCACCGTCAGAACCAGCACACCGGCATTGGCACCGAGCGCACCGAGCCATTGTGGCCCCATCCAGCCTCGTTTATAGACCGCCCACAAAGAACCGAGACCCAGCAATATGAGAAACGCCGCGACAGGTATCGCACTGTGCGAGGCGTTTAGCACGGCAAACGCGGTCGCGAGGCCTCCGCCTGTTACGAGCCAGGCGAGACTCCGCAGGTTATGCGCGACCGCTACTAGCATCGCTACCGCACAGAAAAAAGTAAGCGCAATTATGCTTTGCGGGCCTGACAGCAATCCGAATCGACCCGTCGCTTCGACCAATAACGGCAGCGTTAGAAGAACCGATGTTCCCCCGAAGAACGCGGCGTTTGCGCGCTGGCTTGTGATGCGGCCTTTTCGATACGCCATCACCAGCCAGAAGAAGGCATAAATTGCACCCATGGAAATGCCGACGGCGGTCGGCACAAACTGGAATTCTGTAATCGCGCGCAGGAGGTAGGCGCCACCGAAAATAAGCAGCACGCGACCGATATGCGTGGAGGCGCTCGAGACAAAACCGTCACCAAAGGTTGGATCGGGGGCGACCTGCTCGGCTGCCGGCTCCGCAGCCGACGCACCTTCGAGCACCCTCAATCTCTGTTCGACAACAGCCAGACGGGACTCAAGTTCGGCGACGCGATCTTGCATGACGTTTAACTTCCCTCTACGTCCCTCCGTAGCGAAGGAACGAACTTATTGATAATCCAGAACAGGAAGAAGGGTGTCGCAATAACCGTTAGCGCCCCGAACACACCTTCTTTAAATGTCTCCAAGCTGTGTGGAATGACTGGAATCTCGTAGTGCATATAACCCGAGAACGATAGCGAGAATGCCTGACCGCCGATGACAACATTCCAGCGCATCATGAACACTCCAAACAGCACCAGCAGCAGAGCAAGAACCGTCCTCTTCAGGGTTCGTCCGGGCAGCAGCAAAAGAACGAACGGCACCAGGTTGCCCAGCGTGTACTGCAACACAAATATGTTGACGAAATCCTTGCCGTACATAACGGAACGCAGAATGTCCCAGGACTTCATGGCCGTGTAGCCGCGGAAGATGAGATCCAGCATTTCAAGGCTGATTGCTGCAACAAGAAAGCCGAGCAGGTATTTGGTTGCCTGGTTAATGATTTCAATTTCCGCGCCCTTGATCTTGCTGGCCTCGGCAGCACTACCTTTGCGCCTGCGTCGAAACGCTTGCCACTCTCTGATAACAATGTAAGTCAGCATGCAAAGAGCGATGCCGGAGACGACAGCCGACATGATGAAAATGACCGGCATCAACGGCGACATCCAGAGAGCGTTGGCCTTGACCGAACCAAAAATGAAGCCGGCGTATCCATGCAGGAAACATGCGACCGGAATTCCGATCGCTGCCAGAATCGTGGCCGCCCTCTTGTCCACGCGTACGGCGTCATTACTGACATCGTAGGAACCAATAGTAAGAACCCGGTAAACAGTGCGCGTCATGGCGTTCGAAAACCCGGACTTTTCTTTGAGCGCATGAACCTGTGCCACGAAGTAGCCGCGGTAGACAAACCAGATTTCGCTTAGAACAATGAGCGCATAGGCCGTAAACACGATTCCAAAAGCCGCAATAGCCGAAGTGAAATGCGGGGTGAGAAGCGGCTCCATCGCCCTTGTCGGTTGCTGCAAATGCAATAGCAACGGCATTGCAGCCACTGGCAGCAACGCCAGTGAGAATACCAGCGAGAACTGGGCGATTTCCTTGAGCTGTTTTTGACCGAAGACGTGATACAGCGATGACAGGACAAACGCGCCTGCCACCAACCCCGTCATGTACGGGTACATGACGATCTGAATGCTCCAGTAAATATACTCGTTCGGATATACGAACAGTTCTTTTACAGTCCACTCTATGCCGTGA
>CAYTNO010000241.1:0-4044 GCA_964439125.1 uncultured Woeseiaceae bacterium
ACGCAACATTACGGCTCCGACTTCGCGGACGCCCTCATGGTTCATCGTGCCGCTTCCAATATTGACGGTTTCTTCAAGCAGCGCGATAGCATCTTCAGCGTGGGAATCTATCCAGTCGAGCATGCGTCTCTCGTCAGCATTGAGATCTGCGACAGCGGTAAACGAAAGCAACAACAAGAATGCTGCAGAGACAGAATTTAATAACCGGCTTTTCATGCGTATTCCTCCCTGTAAGCATGCCAGCAATCGCTGCTGTAGCGATCAATACTACGAAGGTGTCAGGCACAAAAAAAGCGGCTTCTTTCGAAGCCGCCATTTTACCAACGCTAGCACGTCGATCCTGGCCCCCTGATTCCCCCGCCAAGCCGTACCTGAAGGTGTCCTGCAATTCTGTGCGTAGGCCATTTGTTGTTCAAAGGCTACGCTTGATAGTCGGAAAGGTCGCAGAAAAACCACCACGTGTCAATTCAGTAGCCCTTGAATTGGCAGCGCATGGCCGATATTTGGTCAAAGTGTTGCAGATATACAACATTCGGATTGTGACATCTTGTGCAATAGTTGCGGCATGGATATTAGCCGTCGCAATCGAATTCTCGGACTGGCTCTGCCGATCATCGGCGGCATGGTGTCGCAGAACATGCTCAACATTGTCGACACGGCAATGGTGGGTTTTCTTGGCGATGCAGCGCTTGCGGCCGTCGGCCTCGGCGGTTTTATCGTATTCATGTGCCAGGCATTTATCCTCGGCATTTCGACCGGCGTACAAAGCATCGCGGCTCGCCGTAAAGGCGAAGGAAGACCCGACAGAGCTGCTGCTGTCCTGAATACCGCCCTGCTACTGGTACTGCTTATTGCCCCGCTCCTGTCTGTCATTTTGATCCAGTTCGCAGAGCCGGTATATTCTTCCCTGAACTCCGACCCCGCTGTCGTCCAGCGCGGTGTCCCTTACATTGAATGGCGTCTCGGCGCGATTGTTTTCGTCGGCATGAATTTCGCGTTTCGTGGCTATTGGAATGCACTTGATCTGTCACGCGTGTACATGCAGACACTGATCATCATGCACGCCTGCAACATCATCCTGAACTACGCCCTTATTTTCGGTCACTTCGGTGCGCCGGCGCTTGGCGTGACTGGCGCTGGCATGGCTAGCGCCATTTCGATGAGTATCGGCACACTGGTATACCTGTTTCTTGGTTTTCGGCATGTCGCAAAAGGATGCTTCCTGCGTTGCATGGCGACGCGGGTTGAAACTTTGTCTCTGGTAAGGGTCTCGATTCCGGCCGGTTTACAGCAATTTTTCTTTGCCGCCGGCCTGGTCGCAATGTTCTGGATAATC
The DNA here is from genome assembly GCA_964439125.1 of uncultured Woeseiaceae bacterium. Classification (GTDB taxonomy): domain Bacteria; phylum Pseudomonadota; class Gammaproteobacteria; order Steroidobacterales; family Woeseiaceae; genus UBA1847. Next base: position 1,337 of record CAYTNO010000241.1, read on the forward strand.
GGCAAAATCGGCACGCCGGAACTGGCCGCTGCCAACGTTCTGATAACCGTACTGCTGTTCGCGATACTGCCAGGCCTCGCGCTTGGCATAGCCTGCGCAACCCTGGTCGGACAAGCGCTGGGCAAACGTGACCCGGACGATGCCTATCAATGGGCATTCGACGTGGCAAAGCTCACCGTTGTCCTGCTAAGCGCGCTGGCATTGCCAATGTTGATAGTGCCGGATCTCGTCTCATCGATCTTTATTCACGAATCCACAACACGGGATTTGGCGCGCTGGCCGATGAGGCTTATGGGCTTGACGTTGCCTATCGAAGCTTTAGGATTTGCGTTCATGCACGGCATGCTCGGTGCCGGCGATGCGCGACGTGTCATGCTCGTCAGCTTCGCAACCCAGTGGCTGCTGTTCCTGCCGCTCGCCTTCGTCATCGGGCCGGTGTTAGGTTATGGGCTGATCGGCGTGTGGGTTTGGCAAGGTATAACGCGCGCGATGCAATCCTGGCTTTTCCTCAGCATGTGGCGAGGCCGTGGGTGGCAGAAGATAGAAATCTAGTTCATTGCGAGATTCGAACTGTCGAAGTTGGCAAAAGATAGAAATCTAAAAGAATCTGGAGAGCGAAAATCAAGATTAAACCGTTTGCTGCAATTCTTCTCCTGGGCCTGTGCTGCTCGGCAAACGCTGCGGAAACTGTATTCCACGGGTTCACCGGCCACACCTCGACTGAGACCGGCATCCATGAGTTTAGCGTTCTGGTCATTTCGGATGGTGGCAAAGTCATCGCTACGGGTGATTCGGCGCTGCTCGACGACTATCCGCAAGCAACACGTATTGATGCCACCGGCCGGTATGTTTTGCCGGGCCTGATTGATGCGCATGGCCACGTGCAAAGCCTGGGGTACCTCGCGATAAGCCTGGATCTCAACGGCACGCCGAGCGTCGACGATGCGATTCAACAAATCGCCGACTACGCTGCGGCGAATCGCTACTCCGACTGGATTCTCGGTCGCGGTTGGAACCAGGTGCTCTGGCCCGTCAAAGAGTTTCCGAAATCGTCTGACATTGATGCGGTTGTCAAAGACAGGCCGGTCTGGCTGCGGCGCATCGACGGCCATGCCGGTTGGGCAAACAGCAAGGCGATGCAAATTGCCGGGATCGATGACGATACACCCGACCCTATCGGCGGCAAGATTTTGCGTAATGCGAACGGCAAGGCAACCGGCATCCTTGTCGATAAAGCCATGCGTCTCGTCGGATCCCATGTTCCTCCGTCTGACAAAGATGAAATCCGGGAGGCCTATCGCGAGGCAATGAGAAAACTCGTTTCGTTGGGTATCACAGGCGTGCACGATGCCGGCATAAATACCCGGGAGGCCGAGGTGTACATGTCGATGGCTGACGATGGCGAACTCGACATACGCATCTATGCGATGCTCAGCGATGCCGGCAAGAACCTCGATGATTTTGGCAAGCCATTGACCGCTTACGGCGGTGACAGACTGGACATTGCCGCAGTCAAACTATATTCCGACGGCGCGTTGGGCAGTCGCGGGGCCGCGCTGCTTGAGCCCTACTCCGACGATACTGAGAACCGTGGTTTGCCGTTCTGGACGGCCAAGGAATTATTGGCGTTCACGAAAAAGGCCAATGACATGGGCTTTCAGGTCGGTATCCATGCAATCGGTGATCTCGGCAATCGCATGGTACTCGATGCGTTCGAAAAGGCTCAGGGCGGCCGACCCTCCGACCTGCGCAATCGTGTCGAACATGCGCAGATTATTTCGCTCGAAGACATCCCACGATTTGCGGAACTCGGCGTTATCGCATCAATGCAGTCGACGCATGCAACGAGTGACATGAACATGGCCGAGGACCGACTTGGCCCGGACAGGATTAAAGGCGGCTATGCCTGGCGCAAGCTGCTCGACTCGGGTGCTGTGCTCGCGAACGGCTCCGATTTCCCTGTCGAGCTCCCCAACCCGTTTTACGGCCTGTACGCCGCGGTGACACGGCAAGATCGCAACGGTATGCCGGAGGGCGGCTGGTATATCGAAGAGGGGCTAACAAGAGCTGAGGCCTTGCACTCGTTCACACTGGCAGCAGCTTACGCGGCGCACCAGGAACATCGGATGGGCAGCCTCGAGCCCGGCAAATGGGCCGACTTCATCATGGTCGATCGCGACTACTTCACTATTCCCAGCTCCGAGATCGACGATATTCAGGTGCTTGAAACCTGGGTCGGTGGCAAACGTGTATTCGATGCGAATAACGGCGAGCAACAATGATCGTTGAGCAAATCTGGACGGGTAACGCTTACCGCAATTTCAATTACCTCATCGCGTGCCCGGAGACCGGCGACGCCTTGGCGGTCGATCCGCTGGACTACACAAAATGCCTCGCTGTTGCGAAAAAACGCGGCTGGACGATCACTCAGATTCTCAATACTCATGAACACGGTGACCACACCGGGGGTAACAAGGGCGTTGTCGCCGCAACCGGCGCTCTGATCATCGCGCATGAAAATGCCAGGCGGAGCATTCCGAACATGGCTCGCGGTGTTGGCGCAGGCGACGTTATTAAGGTTGGCAAAACTGTTGACCTCGAATGCCTCGACACACCGGGACACACGATGAGTCATATTTGCCTGCTGTCAAAGACTGACCAGCCAGCCCTGTTTAGTGGTGACACACTGTTCAATGCAGGAGCGGGAA
>CAYTNO010000242.1:0-4039 GCA_964439125.1 uncultured Woeseiaceae bacterium
CGATGAGGCTGGGCGCGGGCCATTGGCTGGCCCGGTCGTCGCTGCAGCCGTGATATTGAACCCGGATCGCCCGATCGACGGTCTCGATGACTCCAAGAAACTCAGTGCCGCCCGCCGCGATGCGTTACGCGAAGAAATCGTGCACAACGCAACGTCGTGGTCGGTCGCCTGGGCGGATGCTGCGGAGATTGACGCGATCAATATTCTCGCGGCAACCATGCTGGCTATGCGGCGCGCGATCCTGGGACTGTCTGTAACGCCGGGGGGAGTGCAGGTTGATGGCAATCGTTTGCCGAACCTTCGCTTTCACGGCCGCAAACTCGCCGGTGAAGCAGTGATCGGAGGTGATTCCAGCGTGCCGGCTATCAGCGCAGCATCCATCATTGCCAAAACGACTCGTGATCGCATCATGATCAAGATGGATGCACTCTATCCGGAGTACGAGTTTGCCCGACATAAAGGCTACGCAACCGAGATACATCGGGCGCGGCTGCGTGAGCATGGACCGTGCGAGCAACATCGGCAGAGCTTTGCGCCGGTCAGGTTAGCCGGATGACCACCACAGCCTTCTCCCATCTTCACGTTCACACCGAGTATTCGCTGGTCGACAGCACGGTGCGTATCGCCGCGTTAATGAAGCGCTGCGCTAAAGACGGCATGCCGGCGGTCGCGCTAACCGACCAGAACAACCTGTTCGGCATGGTTAAGTTTTACAAGAAAGCCGTGGCGGCCGGGGTCAAGCCAATCATCGGTGCAGATCTGCGTATCGCGAATGATGACGACGACGAACGACCGTTTTCGCTGCTGCTGCTGTGCCAGAGTGAAGGCGGCTACCGAAACCTTTCAACGCTGCTGACTAAAGCGTTTCTCGAAGGAAGAGTTCGCGGCGAGCCGATGGTGCGTCGCGAATGGCTCACTGAAACGTCCTGCAGCGGGCTCATTGCTTTGTCCGGTGGCCTGCATGGAGACATCGGGCATGCGCTCTTCAATGGCCACGTCGACGAGGCGAAGGCCCTATTGCAGGGTTGGCAAGGGATCTTTGGCGACCGTTTCTACCTTGAGCTGGTTCGAACTGCGCGCGCCGGCGAGGAAGAGGTGCTGCAATCAAGCCTGAAACTTGCGAGCGTCACGGGCGTGCCGGTTGTTGCCAGTAACGATGTGCGTTTCCTGGACAGCGGCGATTTCAATGCGCATGAAGCTCGCGTTTGCATTCAGCAGGGTCGCGGGCTCGCTGATCCTGATCGCCCAAAGATCTACAGCGAACAACAGTACCTTCGCAGTTCCGCCGAGATGAGCGAGTTGTTCGCCGATATTCCGTCAGCGCTGGACAACGTGAACGAAATCGTTCGCCGCTGTAATTTCGAGCTGAAACTGGGGCACAGTGTGTTGCCGGTATTTCCAGTGCCAAAGGGACAGACGGAGGCGGAATTCCTCGAGGCTGAAGCACGCAAGGGACTCGCGGCGAAACTCGAAATAAAGTTTGATGTCGAGTCGGTTGCAAGCAATGAGCGAGACGCCAAAAGTGCGCCGTATTTCGAGCGGCTGAGCACAGAACTCGAAGTTATCAGCAGCATGGGATTCCCGGGCTACTTCCTGATTGTTGCTGACTTCATTCGCTGGGCTCGTGCAAACGATGTGCCGGTTGGGCCGGGTCGCGGTTCCGGCGCCGGGTCGCTTGTAGCCTGGGTGCTGGGCATTACAGATCTTGATCCGCTGCAACACGTTTTGCTGTTCGAGCGTTTCCTCAACCCCGAACGTGTGTCGATGCCCGACTTCGATATCGATTTCTGCATGGAAGGTCGTGACCGGGTCATCGAATACGTGGCCGAGGCTTACGGGCGAGATCGTGTTGCCCAGATCATTACGTTCGGCACCATGGCCGCCAAAGCTGTCATCCGCGATACCGGGAGAGTACTCGGCCAGCCGTATGGCTTTGTCGATCGAATCGCCAAACAAGTGCCGTTCGAGATCGGCATGACCCTCGAAAAAGCGCTCGAGCAGTCAGAAGAACTGGCGTCTATGTACCGCGACGATGAAGAGGTAAGCGCAATCATCGACTTGGCACGCTCACTAGAAGGCCTGGCACGCAACGCCGGTAAGCACGCCGGTGGTGTGGTTATCGCGCCTGGCCGTTTGACCGATTTCACGCCGCTCTACTGCGAGGACGGCGGTACGAGCACGATTACGCAACTGGACAAGGACGACGTGGAGGCCGTTGGGCTCGTCAAGTTCGACTTTCTTGGTCTCAAAACGTTGACGATTATCGACTGGGCAGTAAAGATCGTCAGGGCGACCACCGACGAGGTCGACTTCGACGTTACGCGTATTCCGGATCGTGACAAGAAGACGTTCGAGCTGCTGCGCAGTACGCAGACGGCAGCGGTATTCCAGCTGGAATCCAGTGGCATGCGGGATCTCATCGGTCGTATGCGCCCGGATCAATTCGACGACCTGGTTGCCCTGGTCGCCTTGTTCCGTCCGGGTCCATTGCAGTCCGGCATGGTCGATGACTTCATAACGCGCAAGCACTCAACCAATCAGTCAGAAATTGACTACCTGCACCCCGACCTCAAGCCCGTGCTTGAAGAAACATACGGGGTCATCCTGTATCAGGAACAGGTCATGCAGATTGCTCAGGTACTTGCCGGCTATACGCTTGGCGGCGCGGATTTGCTGCGCCGAGCCATGGGTAAGAAAAAGGCCGAGGACATGGCCGAGCAGCGCGAGATATTCGTTACAGGAGCCACCGAACGCGGTGTCGCTGAGCGGACGGCAACGCGAATCTTTGATTTGATGGAGAAGTTCGCGGGTTACGGGTTCAACAAGTCACATTCTGCTGCGTATGCTGTGCTCGCTTACCAAACCGCATACCTCAAAGCGCACTATCCGGCGGCGTTCATGGCAGCAGTGATGAGCGCAGATCTTGATAACACGGATCGACTGGTGACGCTCAAAGATGACTGTCGTAAGCAGTCGCTGCAACTCGTTGCACCGAACATTAACTCTTCGAGACATGCGTTTAGCGTTTCCGATGACACGACGATTTTGTATGGCCTGGGTGCGATCAAGGGCGTTGGTCGTGCAGCGGTCGATTCCCTCATTGCGGAGCGCAAGGCAAACGGGCCTTACGTCTCGCTGGCCGAATTCTGCCGCAGGATTGATCACGACAAGATCAATCGGCGGGCCCTTGAGGCGATGATCAAGGCGGGAGCAATGAGTGATTTCGGGCAATCACGTCGCAGCCTGATGCATCAGGTTCCCGAAGCGCTGCGAAGTGCTGATCAACAAGCGAAAGCCGCTGCCGCAGGGCAGAACGACATGTTTGGCATTGAGGACGCGGCAGTTGTCACGGAAACGATAGAACCGGTAGATCTCGTGGAATGGCCTGAACGCATTCTGCTAAGCAGCGAAAAAGAAGCATTGGGGCTGTATCTGAGTGGTCATCCTTTTCATGCGGTTCGTGCTGACGCAATGGCGTTTGTCGACGGTGCGCTGGGCGAACTGGTCGCGGAACCGGCGCCACAAACGACAAAAGGTAAACGCGACTACGCGCGAAGGGGTCGCGAGGTAAACGTCGCGGGCTTGATTGTCGATCTGCGCAAAAGAGGTAACCGTGTCAGTGTCGTGTTGGACGATGACACGGCACGCATGGAGGTGAGCCTGTTTAGTGAGGCCTTCCAGCAGTTTCAGCACCTGTTGGTCAAGGATGAGATTGTCGTTATCACCGGAGCGCTGCGCTACGACGATTTCCTGGCGAGTTGGACGGTAAACGTAAGCAACGTTTTGCATATCGACCGCGTCATCGAGAGCCGTGCGAAGAGCATGGTGCTGAGCCTGGCCGCAAACGGCCAGGGCGACCAACTGCTTGTCAAACTTCACGATTTACTTTTGCCACATCGCAAAGGGAGCTGCGACGTGTCCGTGCAATACATCGGCGCTACGGCGAAAGCCCGGCTCAGCCTGGGGCCTGATTGGGCTGTGCGCCCAAGCCGTGAATTGCGCGACAAGCTGACCGAATTACTGGGTCGCAAGAATGTTC
>CAYTNO010000243.1:0-4034 GCA_964439125.1 uncultured Woeseiaceae bacterium
GCTTTACGCGAATCCTCGGCGTTCAGGAGCTCAGGCGGTATATCTTCGGCAAGCAATAACTTGATCCAGTCCAGAAGCTCTGATGTCGACGGTTTCTTCTTCAGGCCCGGCACGTCACGCACCTTGTAAAACGCGTTTAGCGCCTCGCTCAACAGGTCTTTTTTAAGGCTGGGGAAATGAACATCGACGATCCGGGACATCGTTTCCTTGTCCGGAAACTTGATGTAATGGAAGAAACAGCGGCGCAAGAACGCGTCCGGCAATTCCTTCTCGTTATTACTCGTAATGACAATAATCGGCCGATGGGCTGCTTTCACCAACTGCTTGGTTTCATAAACGTAGAACTCCATGCGGTCGAGTTCCTGCAGCAGGTCGTTTGGAAATTCGATATCAGCTTTGTCGACTTCGTCGATGAGCAGTACCGGCTGCTCTTCGGACTGAAAAGCTTCCCATACTTTGCCACGCACGATGTAATTCGAAATGTCATGCACGCGATCATCGCCGAGCTGTGAATCACGTAAGCGGGCGACGGCATCGTATTCGTACAAACCCTGCTGTGCCTTTGTCGTCGACTTGATGTGCCACTCAAACAGCGGCTTGCCGAGCGACTCGGCGACCTCGACCGCCAGTTGTGTCTTCCCGGTCCCGGGCTCACCTTTGATCAGGATCGGGCGTTCCAGCGTAACCGCTGCATTGACCGCCATCATCAGGTCGTCTGTCGCAACGTAAGTACTGGTTCCGGTGAATTTGGTATTTACCATAGTGCTGCCTGAATAGTTGAGTCACCGAGGCAGTTTACCGGAAAACGACGATTGAGCCTTGGCCTGTCGTGCTTCCTGAGCCGTATCTACTGACTGGGTTGCAGAACCAACCTGTACGCGGCCTCGCCTGGCAGGAATGGGCTCGCGCGACCCTTGACCCAATCCTCATGGCCATCACGGTAAAAGTCCGACAATGGGTGGCCGCTTTGTCCTGTGGGCATGTGCATAACACCATTCGCTTCATCACCTGGCGACACCGAAAAACGCTCCGATGCGCCAAATCTCGGGCCCTGAGCCTTCGGCATGTCCACATCTCCGCTGAGCGGATCGGCCGGCATATCCAGGAACCTCGACAACATTGGCATAGCAGAACTCAAGGGATGAGTGATCCGTGCGATATTGCGCTCACCCCAGCTGCGATCGGCTAGCGGACCATCGAAATTTTTCTCAAAGTAGCGAATATTTTCGCGCACTGATTCGACCATCAACGCCTGCCAGCTGTCATAAGCTGCTGGCAGAAGATGTGCCGGCTGTTCGGTCACCAATGTCCAGAGCGATGCCTCGAATTGATTACTGATACGTAAGCTGAGGTTGCCTGCATACTCGTCGCGAACCGGCGCCATCAAGGCATGGAAAGCCTGTGCCTGTACTTCCAGACGAAATGCACGAAGCAGTCGATAACCAACCGATTCTGGCACCGCACGCGGGATCCACTCGGCGACGAGCCTCCGGTACTCCGCCAATTGAGCATCGGCAGCGATGGTTTCCTCGTCCAAAACGTCGAGTAGCAGCTCACGCCATGGCTCGAGAAACAGCGCACGATCGTCGTATTGAATATCCAACATGTCGGCCGGTGCGAACGTCTCCCTGGCGAACAGCCGGTCGCGTATTTGACGTGCCCTCGCCCCAAGATCGTAACCACCGTCACCAACAAGGTCCAAAGCCTCTGCATCGGTTACACGGGCGTTGGCCGTCCAGATTCGGCCGCTTTTCGGATTGACAACACGAGGATAACGACTGGCATCTAACCAACCGATCCATCCTGGTTCCTCACTCCAGTCGGAGGGCACCATGCCATCAAATGAAGATTTCTGCGGAATTTTTCCGGCGATCGTCCAGGCAATATTTCCACCCGCATCACCGCTAACGAAATTCTGCGGCGGTATGCCCATTGTGTTCGCAATGTCGAGCGCTTCGTACACCGTGTCAGCCAACTCGAGATCGATAATTTTCAGGTTGACCGCCTCTGCGTGGTGCGCGATCCAGCTGACGGCAATGTCGCCATCTGGATAGTCAATGTCTTCAAGAACGGGGCCCCATATCGTTTCGCGAACCACCAATTGGATCGGGTCGCTGTTTTTTACCTCGATCTTTTCGCGATGTACTTCGAACTGCAGCTCACCATCGGGAGTCTGGTACGTATCGGGAGACGACCCGGCCTTCAACAAAACCGCATCGGACCAGTCGCCATAGCTGTTCGTATAACCCCAGGCAACCTTGCCGTTACTTCCGGCGACGATAAATGGAGCGCCCGGCAAAGTGACACCCGTGACATCGCGTTGCTCACCTGAGTCGACAACAAGCCGCGCCTGATAGTAAATGTTCGGCGTGGATAACCCGAGGTGCATGTCGTTGGAGACGATCGCCCTTCCTGTGCTGGTCAATGCGCCACCAACAGCCCAATTATTGCTACCGTTAAGATTCGGTTTTCCGATTTCGTTGGCCGGCTGTGATTTGGTCTTAACATGACGTATGGAGTAGGTGTCTGACGACGGCATGGGTACTGGTGATCGTGGTTCGCCCATTAAGGGCGCGTCCCACGGCGTACCCTGGGGATACAACCACGTATACGCTTCAACGGGCAACACGCGACGTGCCAATCCACGCTGCACATCCCTGATAGCACGCGAGTCGTTGAGCATCACAAACATCGCATACACCACCAGAATCGAGTCCTCCGGCTGCCAGGGCTGCGGGTCTGCGCGCAGAACAAAATACTCGAACGGTTTTGCGTCAAGGCTCGCCAGGCCGGCATTGACGCCCTCAGCATAACTTTTGAGGATTGCCGACTCAGCGGCTGACAAGCCGGACAAAGCAATTTGCGCGCGGCTGCGAAAACGATGAAACCGAAACCGTTTGTCAGTTTCCAGCGCCGCCGCACCGACGATCTCTGACAATTCTCCAGCGGCCTGGCGACGTATCAGGTCGATCTGGAAAAAACGATCCTGCCCGTGGGCAAACCCTGTCGCGAACGCCAGGTCGACTCGGTTTGTCGCTGTGATCGTAGGAATACCGAATGAATCACGCTCGATCGTTGCAACGGCGGATAAACCGTCGACACTCGTCTCACCGTCAAGCTCCGGCAAACTGCCTCTAAGTGCAAGCCATGCGAGAATAAAAAGAACGGTAGCGGCGAATACCAGACCTGATAACAGGCGAGCAACCCATCGTTTCATCCAACGTTACTCCGCGGCTGTAACCGTGAGAATTTTCATCGCGTTGGTGCTTCCGGATACACCTTCAAGATCACCTTTGGTGAAAATGACCAGATCGCCAACTTCAACGAGATTCTTCGACAACATCGTCTTGAATATTTCGCCATACAGATGCGCCCGATCTGTTTCAGATATCTCGAATGACACCGGGTAAACACCGCGGTACAGGGCGACACGTCGGTGAGTGGCGACGTATGGTGTCATCGCATAGATCGGAATGTCTGAGCGCACGCGCGACATCCAGCGCGATGTTGATCCCGACTCCGTCAGCGCGATTATCGCTTTCACCGACATGTGATTGGCTGTGTACATTACGGCCATCGCAATTGCTTCATCAACCAGTTCGAACTGATCGTCGGTTCGATGACTCGTCCGGCCTGCCGGATGCGGAAATTGTTCGGCGCCCACGCAAACTTCACTCATTGCGTTGATGACTTCGATCGGGAATTTGCCGACGGCGGTTTCACCCGACAACATGACCGCATCCGTTCCGTCAATTACAGCATTTGCGACATCAGACACTTCAGCACGTGTCGGAATCGGATTCAGGATCATGGATTCCATCATCTGCGTCGCGGTGATGACGATCTTATTTTTCGCCCTTGTCTGATTAATCAGACTTTTCTGAATACCGGTTAACTGGGCGTAGCCCATTTCTACGCCGAGATCACCGCGGGCGACCATGATGATGTCAGCCGCGTCGATGATGGAATCAATGTTTTCGATGGATTCCGTACGCTCGATCTTGGCAACGATTAATCCGGTGCCGCCAGCCTCG